>JAJFLD010000170.1 GCA_021772875.1 Ghiorsea sp.
GTTTATTGAAACAAGCTGTCAGAGGCACTTATCTGACCCACAAGCTCGAAGCTTAAGGCCTTCTACAGCATCACTCTGACATTCGTTGATTCTTGTACTTAAAACCAACAAAGCTAAAGATACAAGAGCCCTTTAAATGAAGCTGCGATGGTGTTAAGCTTTGGGCAAGGGGGATTGGTGAATCCAAGTTCCAAGTGAAGCACACTTCAATAAAAAAGCTTGCGGTGTCATCATAAGGTAAAATAAGGGTGTTATCCTTGCGGCATGAAGAAAAATACTGGAATAAATATGCTTGTTGTAGGGCTGTTGGGCTTAAGCTCTTGCGCTTCTTATGATGCTAAATCTTTGGCTAGGGGTGAAGGATCAGTGTCTGTTGATCAGAAGTTTCAAGAGATTATGCTGGTGACTGAAAAACTGTCTTTTATCAATGAAAGCCGTGCTGAAGTGGATGCTTTGGAAAAAGATGGACTCTCTCACATTGAGGCTAATCGTATGCGCTTGGCTATGGAACAGAAAAAGAGACAATTGATGCACAAAACGACAAGTTTGATTAGTGCTTTATAAAACGGCTTTATAAAATGAGATTGCTTTGATTTATTGCCTGATGCGTGGATCTGCCCAGGCATAAGCAAGATCGGCGATTAAATTGCCAATGAGCGTTAATACAGCACCGATGACGGTTATACCCATCACCAGCGGGTAGTCGCGCGATAATACGGCTTCGAAAAAGAGCAACCCCATGCCGGGGATGGAAAACAATTGCTCTACAATCACAGAGCCACCAATCAATCCTGGAATGGATAAACCCAGCAGTGTAATGATGGGCAAAAGGGCATTTTTTAAAGCAAGGCGATAATGGATTGTTGTTTCGGATACACCCATAGCCCTTGCAGTGGTGATGTATTCGCTGCGAATCACACCCAACATGCCTGTGCGCATAAAACGCGACATGCCTGCAAGCCCACCAATCGCCGATACAAACACAGGCAAAATAAGATGTTTGAGTAAGTCGAGTTGCTGCTGCAGCCAAGGCATGTTTTGCCAGCCATATTCATGCATGCCTGAAATCGGCAATATTTGAACATTCACACCAAGGGCAATCATCAAAAGCAAACCCAACCAAAATGAAGGGATGGCAAAGGCGAGAAAAACAAAAACAGTGAAACAACGATCCAACCATGAATCTTTGCGCACAGCCGAGATAATACCTATGGGGATAGCAATCAGCAGGATGAGGGTGATGGCAAGCACATTAATCCAGAGGGTGACGGGTAAACGCTCGGTGATTTTATCCAACACTGGGCGGTTGTCGGAGGAGAATGAATCACCAAAATCAAAGGTGACCAAACGACCTAACCATTTGAAATATTGTTCATGCAAGGGTTTGTCTAGGCCGTAGTAACTGCGTAAACGTTCGATATCTTGTGTAGAAACTTTAGGGTCAAAGGCTTGACCAACTACTGAGGGTTCGCCCGGTGCCAAATGCATCATACCAAAAGATATGATGGTGATGCCGAGCAATAATGGCAACATGCCCAGAAGGCGTTTGAGGGCGTAGGCTTTCATGGGTGGAAGGGTAAGGTTGCAAGAGAGCTTATGCAATGAGTGCATTCTTAGGATTATTTTATAAGCTACGCCTTATGTTGAAGTCACTTATTTCTCAAGCTTGTGCAAAAGAGCCAAATTTACAATTGTACCTTTCTGCGAGTGAAGATAAAGAAAGCCTGAAAACCATTATTTTAGCCTTGGCTGAACATCAGCTTGATATTGTTTGTGTGCAGGATGTTCATCTGGGTTGGAAGCTTGCTTTGGCTGGAGAGCAGCAAAATATTCAAGCTTTGAATAAACAATTTCGGCTTATATCTGAGCAAACAGATGTGGACATCGCTTTTGTTGCAACTAACCCAATCCCAAGTTTAAGCCAAGCAGGCATATTGTTTATGGATATGGATAGCACTTTGATTCAATGTGAATGCATTGATGAAATTGCCGACTTTCTGGGTATTAAAGAAAAAATATCGGCCATTACAAAAAGTGCCATGGAAGGAAAACTCGATTTTTCGGCATCATTGATTGCCCGCGTAAAACTGCTTGCAGGTTTGGAGGAGTCGGTATTAAAACAAGTGTATGATGAGCGCATTTGTTTGACTGATGGTGCAGAAGCGTTGATTCAAACAGTGCATAAGGCTGGTTGGAAAGTGGGACTGGTATCGGGTGGTTTTACTTATTTTACAGGATTGCTTGAAAAACGTTTGAATCTTGATTTTACCCGCGCCAACAGCTTAGAAATTATTGATGGAAAGCTGACTGGTCGTGTGTTGGGTGCTATTGTTGATGCTCAGATGAAAAAAGAGTTGTTAATCAAACAAAGTGAAGCGTGGGGCATTGATTTGGCCCATACTGTAGCCTTGGGTGATGGTGCCAATGATTTACCGATGTTAGCGACAGCTGGCATAGGCATTGCTTTTCATGCCAAACCTCAAGTGCGGACACTTGCACCTTTTGCTTTAAGCAGTGGTGGTTTGGATCAAACACTGCATTTGTTAACACCTATGATTAGGGAAGAAGTATGACGATAAAACGGATATTAATTTACCCAGAAGACTGTTTAAAACAGGTGGCAAAACCTGTGAAAATATTTGATGCAGAGCTTGAAGCTTTGATACAAGATATGTTGGACACCATGTATGATGCACCGGGTGTTGGCCTTGCGGCCCCTCAGATTGGTGTTTCGTTGCGTGTTGCTGTCACGGATGTGGATTGGCGCAGTGAAGAAGCTGGCGGCCAACGTGAGCACAAGGTTTGGATCAATCCAGAATTTCTTTGGAAGAGTGAGAACACTGAAATCACTGAAGAGGGTTGTTTGTCATTGCCTGATATTTATGGCTATGTAGCGCGCCCCAATGCTGTGCGCTTGCG
>JAJFLD010000018.1 GCA_021772875.1 Ghiorsea sp.
TATCTGTCAATGAGATGAAATCTTGATCAGCTGAGCTAATGATTCTGATCTCCGTATCCAGCACCTCAATATGCTTGGCTTTACTCATCAGCTCTGCCTCTTTACTTCATCTAGCATTTTACCATCTTCATATTTCCATTCCATCCAGCCATTAGCTGGTCTACCTAACACCACTGCGGCAGCGGCACTGGGAGAGGGAAAAATGGCGTTTTCTGTAAAGCGTAAAACATTACCCTCTTCCAGCAAAATTCCTTGCTCAACTAACCTGTTTCTATGCGATGCTACCCAAGCAGCTGCGGATTTAGCCAGTTCACGATTACACGTAGAGCCTTTGAGCACAACTAAACCATCTTCACTGTATTCACCCGTTGCTTGTGCAGCTTTGCCTTTGCAATAAAGGAAGTCTTTCTTCTTTATATTTGCCTTGACCATTTCATCGAAAATCGGATGACCAAGGGTGGAGACAAGCAAACGCATGGTTTCAAAGAAATCCCAGATGTCTGCTTCATCGGATTCGCGCACATGTGGCCTTGCTGAACCTTGTCCATTCTCCAAGCGATAGCGATTGGCCTTAAGAGCTTCATCAATGCTGATGGATTCAAGATATTTCACATGGGTCTTGGTCAGAAATCCTGTTTTAGAGGTGGCAACCATGGCATGCGTCCACTCGCGCTTCTGGTGATCGGGATTCTTGATGCGTTTGGCAAAGTTTTCAGCTTCACCAATATAAGCCGTTGGTTTGCCATCATCCTCACTATTGCCAAAGAGCAAATAAAGACTGGGGGCAGCCAACTCATCACGCTTCAAAGCTAAATCAAGACTGGCACGCGGAATCAGGCAAACCTGAACGGTGCGACTGGTAATCTCTGCAAGACGAACACCGCGCGGATTGCCGTCGGGCAAAAAGATCTGAATGGTTTTTGCAGTTCTCAAATTGATAAGCCCTCTCCCACAAGAATGACAATGGCTAGCATAGCTTATAAACTACCCTTGGTGAAGACAAGCGCTCCATATCACTCACCCAAGCTTATCTTACCGATAAACATGTTAACGCGTTTGAGCCCCCCACTTACTCCTTGTTGCCTGATGCCAACGACTTATCCTTAAGTGGCTTATCCCTTCGCACTGTTTACCGATGCCATAAGCAGCGGACGAATATCTTCGACAGTTTCAAACAAGGTCTTTTGTGCATGATAACTGACTCCTGCACGATTCACAAAAGCCGTCCATTGCTGTTGTTTATTTTTATCCTTGGAAAACTTAAGCGTTAAAGCCATTGGTACTTCTTGAGGAAGCGCTGTACCTCTTCGTTTAAATGTATTTGTTATAGCTGTGCTTAAGACCTTTTTATCCAGATTTATAAATTTGTGAATTGCCCAAACATCATAAAAATCTTTCATTCGGCTATTGGCAAACCCTAAAGAAACCATGGCTTCAAACTTCTCTGCCAGAACAGTCTCAACAGGGTAAGCCTTCAAATCTGGTGGCGGCATATCCAGCAGGGTTGGAAACGCAATATCTTCTGCGCCTGGCGTAATCACATCACCAACGCCTATATCTGCCTGAATGGATACAACTGCTGTTGTCAGTGTTGCCTTCATGATGACCCGAATACCACCGTAGTTATCTTCCGCTTTGATTTCTGAAACTTTGATAGTGCTTGCATCAAATATCAGACCATCATCAGGATCGGTTATCTGCCTGCTAAGTTCAGTGAACACCTGTGTTAAATATGCCTTAGAAGCATCGCCCGATTTAAGGAAATCCACATCTTTGGTCGCCCTGTGCACATCACCACTCCAACAAGTGAAAAGCATTGCTCCTTTAAGCACAAATTCATCGCGATAACCTGAAACGGATAACCGGTACAATAATCGTTCAAGACCATAATTGGTCAAAACTCGGCCAAAATCGGTTTTCTGTTCACGGGATATATTGAGTAATCTGGCTCGATCGAGCTTGCTGTATGCTCTGGTCTACTCATGCTGACAATGATTCAAGATAGGGCTGCATCACATTTTTCACCCTGCATAGCTCAGCATACTTCTGCAGTTCATTCATCGTAAACTTTTTGGCCAACCAACCCTCTTTAAGTGCCTCAATAGCTACATCCAGCCCAATCTTATTTCGGTATTTAAAGCAATCGACAACCGTTTTGGCAGGGTTATAAACGGGCACCGTCACCCCATCAATAAGATGATTCCCCACACCGCTGGTAAGTGCCTCACCAGAAAATCGAACAATGCGCACTGGCAGATCATTCACCTGGGGAAGCCGTGCCTTACGATCAATGGCCACCCAAATCTCAAAAGGTGATTGTGTGGTCATCTCATGCACCACAAGTGCAGAAAGCAGACAAATTTTACCTTTAGGAATGCGTTTACTCACCTCAACCATGGTTTGTTTTTCGGATAGTTCAGCATGAGCTGCAATATAAAGCCCGCGCGCTGTTCGCTCCAAAAGACCTTTCTGGTATAGGCGGCTAAGATATCGGCGTGGTATTTGGTGGGCATCAAGGTCGCATGGTCGCAGCACACCTTCTTTTTTCAGAAGGTCAAAGATTCGTTGGGCAGTATCCTGCTTTCTTCCACTATCTTTTTGTCCCATAGTGCACACCTTTATCAATAAGTGCCGACATAATGGGACATGAAATAGTGTTTTTCAAGCTAAAAAGATTCATAATGCATTGCCTCTAGTATGCCAATGCGCGCTAAGCTGTTTGCTAAAAACAATCTAATTTAAGCTTGAATCAGCCCTGATACTGCTGCTAAGGCTTCTTTCAACTTCGCAGGCTCAGTGCCACCAGCCATGGCCATGTCGGGTTTACCGCCGCCTTTGCCGCCGCAGATGATGGCAACTTCACGCACGATGTTGCCTGCGTTGTAAGTGCCGACCAAATCTTTGGTGACACCTGCAACCAATTGCACTTTTTCACCATTGATTTGTCCAAAAACAATCACACCTGATTTGAGTTTACCTTTGGCTTTATCCATGAAATCACGCATATCTGCCACACCTTTAACTTCGGCGGTGAGCAGTTTAATTCCGTTTACTTCTACTGCTTCTTTGATTAAATCATCAAGGATGCCAGTCGAAGCTTTGGCTTTGACAGATTGCAGCTCTTTTTCGGCTTCTTTGAGTTTTGACTGCAAGCTACTTACAGCTTCGGATGTTTCCGTTGTGCGCACTTTTAAGGCACCTGCGACTTCATTTAAAGTGTTGGCATCATTCACATAACTTTGAAAAGCAGCTTTGTTGGTGACTGCTTCAATGCGGCGCACGCCTGCGGCAATGCCTGTTTCAGATAAAATGCGGAACAAACCAATATCACCTGTGCGTGATACATGTGTGCCACCACAAAGCTCGGTGGAGAATCCAGCGGCAACCACGCGCACTTCATCACCATATTTCTCGCCAAACAAGGCCATTGCACCAGATGCTACTGCTTCATCTTGGGTCATGAGTTTGGTTTCTACAGCTTCATTTTTCCAAATTTCAGCGTTTACAATCGCTTCAATGTTCATTTTTTGTGCCGCAGTCACTGGTTCATGATGACTAAAATCAAAACGCAAACGCTCTGCATTGACCAAAGAACCTGCTTGTTTGACATGTTCACCCAAGACATCACGCAATACTTTATGCATCAAATGGGTTGCCGTGTGATTGCAGCGAATCGCTTCACGGCGATCACCTGTAACTTCAAAATGCGCTGTGCTGCCAGTGCTAAAGCTACCTTTGCTGACTTTGCCTATATGCACAAACAAATCAGACAAGACTTTTTTGGTATCCGTCACTACAAATTCAGCATCTTTGCTTTTGATAAGACCAGTATCGCCTGCTTGACCACCCGATTCAGCATAAAATGGCGTTTGATTGCTGATTAACCAAGCTTCATCACCTGCTTTAATGCTTGCCACGGATGTATCACCTTGCACCAAACCAGAAATGGCACCTTCAGCACTTAAAGTGGTATAACCCAAGAAATCTGTAGCGCCATGTTGTTCACGAATTTCAAATACAGCTTTTGGCAGTGCCGCTTCACCCGACCCCCCCCAAGCAGCGCGCGCTCTGGTGCGTTGCTCATTCATACATACTTCGAAACCAGCCATATCCAAATGAATGTCTTGGCCTTTGAGGATGTCGGCGGTTAAATCAGTGGGGAAACCAAAAGTGTCATACAAAGAAAACAGTGTTTTCCCAGGGATGGTGCCACCTTTACCTGCGTCTTTGGCAGCTTGTTCAACCAAAGTGAGGCCTTTATCCAAGGTTTTGATAAAACGCTCTTCTTCAATCCGAATCACTTGCTCAATATTGCCTTGCCCTTCTTTGAGCTCGGCAAAATGCTCACCCATTTCAGCGACAAGTGCGGGAACAAGCTTAAACATAAAGGCTTGTTTCATACCCAACAAACGGCCATGACGGCAAGCCCTGCGCAAAATCCTGCGCAATACAAAGCCACGCCCTTCATTGCTTGGCAATACACCATCAGCCAACAAAAATGACACCGAACGCAAATGATCCGCCAACACACGCAAACTCACATCATGTTCCTCATTCTTGCCCAAGCTAGTGCCTGTGACCTTACAAGCGGCATCAATGAGATTTTTAAACAAATCAATACTGTAATTATCATGCGTACCTTGAAGCACGGCGGCAATACGCTCTAAACCCATGCCTGTATCCACAGAAGGTTTGGGCAGTGGATTCAAATGTCCTTCGGCATCTCTATCATATTGCATGAACACCAAGTTCCAGATTTCAACAAATCTATCCCCATCTTCTTCTGGTGTGCCTGGAGGGCCACCCCAAATATGGTCGCCATGATCAAAGAATATTTCGGAACAAGGGCCACAAGGGCCAGTATCACCCATGCTCCAGAAATTGTCTTTGGCACCAATGCGGGCAATGCGTTCTTCGGGGATGCCTATGCCTTTGGTCCATAAATCATAAGCCTCATTATCTTCTTCAAACACTGTAACAAACAAACGCTTCGGATCGAGCTTGAGCTCAACAGTTAAAAAATCCCAAGCAAACGAAATCGCTTCTTTTTTGAAATAATCACCAAACGAAAAGTTGCCCAACATTTCAAAGAAGGTGTGATGGCGCGCGGTATGGCCGACGTTTTCCAAGTCGTTGTGTTTACCACCTGCGCGCACACATTTCTGGCTGGAAGTCGCCCGAACATAAGGGCGCGTTTCATCGCCTAAAAAAACATGCTTAAAAGGCACCATACCCGCATTGGTAAACATCAATGTGGGATCACCATGCGGCACCAAAGCACTAGATTCTACAATCTCATGGCCGTTGTCTGCAAAAAATTCAAGAAACTTCTTGCGAATATCTGATGTTTTCATGCGTCTAAATCCTCATCGTTCATCACTTGCAGAATCACGCTTATATCAAAGCCTTTATTCTGCAAATAACGGAGCTGGCGCTGCCATACGCGCTGATCATTTTTTCTTAAACATGCTGGATCTCGTTTATCCAACACATCTTTACAACTTTGCCAAACATCAAAATGACTTTCAGCTTCTTCAAGTGCCAGGCGCAGAGCTGTGGCATCTGCACCTTTTTGCCTTGCTTTTTGTGCTGCCAGCCAAGGTGTTTCCCCTCTCTTGATGCGCGAACGCAAAAAAGATTCGGCATACCTCGATTCGTTTAAATAATCATAATGTTTTAACATCTCAATGACATGGTCCACAATAATATCATCGTATTTTTTACTTTTTAACTTTTCACGCAATTCAAGCTCATTATGTTCACGCATGCCCAACATACGCGTTGCAGCAGAAAGAGCTTCCTGCTGCTCGGATTTTACTGCATCAGCTTTCTTTTGCACTCGGCTTAACGCTTACTTTCGTTTCAGGCAAACCCAATTCAGCGCGCACTTTGGTTTCAACATCGCTCAACATATCAGGATGATCTTTGAGGTATTGAATTGCATTATCACGGCCCTGACCGATGCGCTCTGTGCCAACAGCATACCAAGCACCACTTTTCTTGACGTGACCATATTCAACACCCATGTCCACCACTTCACCCACATGTGATACACCTTCACCATACATGATGCTGAATTTTGCCAATTTGAACGGTGGCGCCATTTTGTTTTTGACCACTTTCACTTTGGTATCATTACCCAAAACATCTTCGCCCTTTTTGATGGAACCCGTGCGGCGCACATCCAAACGCACAGAAGCATAAAACTTCAAAGCATTACCACCTGTTGTGGTTTCAGGATTACCAAACATGACACCAATTTTCATACGCAACTGATTGATGAATAACACTGTAGTACCCGTACGCGAAATAGCTGATGTTAACTTACGCAAAGCTTGAGACATCAAACGCGCCTGTAGGCCCATATGTGAATCACCCATATCACCATCAAGCTCAGCACGTGGTGTTAAAGCAGCCACCGAATCAATGACGATAATATCCAATGAGCCTGAGCGGGTTAACATATCTACGATTTCTAAGGCTTGCTCGCCACAATCAGGTTGTGACAATAAAAGATTATCTACATCCACGCCTAATTTGCGTGCATAATCTGGGTCTAAGGCATGTTCTGCATCAATAAATGCAGCTTTGCCGCCTGCTTTCTGGGCTTCGGCCACAGCATGCAAAGCTAATGTGGTTTTACCTGAAGATTCAGGGCCATAAATTTCAACAATACGACCACGCGGATAACCACCTATGCCCAAAGCTGCATCCAAAGCCAGAGAACCCGAACCAATCACTTCCACATCCACTCTTGCTTGATCGCCCATGCGCATGATGGTGCCTTGCCCAAATTGTTTCTCGATTTGCGCGAGAGCTGTTTCCAGTGCTTTTGCTTTGTTATCCGACATAGTGTGCCCCTTGAAAAATCATGAATCTATCACGATTGCGAAACTTATCATTCAAGGTCTGGATTTGCCAGTAAGATTCAAGCCAATAGCCGCATTATGAATGGGATTGTTTTCCATGACACTTCAGCCTAACTTCACTGCCTTGCATTTCAATGCAACACCAAGGAGATACAACATGAAAGCATGGTTCATCATGGTCACTACATTATGTCTTATATTAGGCAGCTATACTCTTGTTCAGGCTTGTGAACACGAAGGTGCTTGCAGCAAAGCATGTTCGATCGGGCCACATTTTTTATCACCCAAAAATGGTGATACTGTCAGTCAAGACGTGAACATCAAAATGGGTATGACGGGCATGAAAGTGCAAAAGGCAGGTGAGCTTGTCAAAGGCACTGGGCATCATCATTTGATTATTGATGGGGCTTATGTACCTGAAAATGAAACCGTGCCAAAAGATGATAAACACATCCATTTTGGCAAAGGGCAAACCGAAACAACCATTAAACTAAGCCCTGGCAAACATACTTTAACGCTTCAATTTGCCGATGGTTTTCATCAATCTTATGGCAAAATCATGAGCCAAACTATTGAAGTGATCGTGAAATAAGTAACACCTTAAAACAAATAGACCTTGGCCTATGCTTTTTATAGCGCCAAGGTCTATTGTTTTTAAAGCGGTAAACTAAAGGTAAATGTTGTGCCGCTGCCCTCTTCACTGGTCACCAAAACTTGGCTGTGATGCAATTCAAGAATGCGCCGCACAATCGCCAAACCAAGCCCTGAATGCTGACCACCGCGATGGGCATTGTTGACTTGATACAAAGGATCAAAAATCTTATCCAATTCACTTGCGGCAATGCCGCAGCCAGTATCTGCAACAGCCACTTCCACACCACCCGTCAAAGCTTTGAGGGTGATGGTGATGTCATCACCTTCTTGCACATGGCGCAGGGCATTACCCACCAAATTTTCAAATACCCGTTGCATCAAACCAATGTCACCATCAAGCAATGCAAGCTCAGTATCCCCTGCCATTTTTAATTGCACGCCGATGTGTTTGGCATGAGGCTCAAATTGTTGCAACACATCCTGCACCAGCTCTGGCAGTGAAAACGCTTCTTTGTTGGGCGCGACTTGGAAAGTATCCAATTTTGCCATTTCAAATAACTCATCCACCAAATCTTTAAGCCTATTGCTAAACTGAATCGCACGAGTGGTGTATTCATCACGTTGCTCAGCTTGCAATGCATTTGCTTTGATTTGCAGTGTTTCTAAATAACCGTGTAAAGTGGCAAGTGGTGTGCGTAAATCATGTGATAAGGCAGCAAACAAATCACGACGCTGGGCATCTTGGGCGGAAATCTGCGCAAATTGCTGTGTGATTTGTTGCGCCATCAAGCTGATATTGCTTTCAAGCTGGCTCAACTCATCGCTACCTTGGGTGATGCGTAAACTTGGTTGATTTTTAAAGTCGCTCTTACGAAAAACATCAACTTGCTTGGATAAACGCCGCAACCGTTTTGTGATGGGGTAAAACACCAGCAAACCCACAATAAAACCAACCAATAAAGCAATGCCAACCACCCAAGCACTTAAACGCAATAATTCCTGATCACGCGCCAGCTGCTCTACTGCATCATATTGTTCACCTCTCAGAATCACATACAAATAACCACTGGGATGTGTTGCCGAAGGGATAGGTGTCACCGAAAATACCTTTTGCCTATCCAATGCACGTGGGTCATCACCAAGCACAGGAAACATGGCATCTTCTTTAAGAAAGCTTTTCACAGGTTGCAATGAAACAAACGTACGCTGTACGCGCCCTGGGTCTGCCGAATACGATAAAATCTTGCCCTCTAAGTCGATAAGGTAAATTTCTATGCTGGGGTTCACATTCATATAAGCTTGAAACAAACGTTTCAGCGCATCATCATCCAATTCATTTTCGCGCACCAAATTACGCTCGGCAACCAATGTTTTGGCCAAATCACGGTTGAGTGTTTGCTCAGTATATTGGCTTCTTTTTTGTACTGTGGTGGTCATAAACAACGCATACACCAACCCCACAAGGCCAAGGCTAAAAGCAAGGGTGATAGCTAGGCGGGTATAGAGGGAATGTTTCATGCCCCTTCCCCACATTTGTAACCCACGCCCCAAACGGTGAGGATATATTGAGGTTTGGCAGGGTCTTGTTCAATTTTCAGGCGCAAGCGATTGATATGTGTATTGACTGTATGTTCATACCCTTCAAACAAATAACCCCAAACCTGATCAAGCAGTTGGGTGCGGGTGAACACTTGCCCAGGGTGTTTGGCAAAGAAGGTTAATAAATCAAATTCTTTGGCGGTTAAAGCAATGCTTTTGTTATGGATGGTCACCTCTCGTTTGGCCACATTGATGGCAAGCGAACCCATGTTGATGTCGGCGGCAGCATCTTGTTGCGTATTTTTTTTACCCAAGGCTTCAATCGTACGAAACTGTGCTTTGATGCGTGCCAACAGCTCAGGAATACTGAATGGTTTGGTGATATAATCATCAGCGCCCACTTCTAAACCCACCACACGATCAATTTCAGAAGCTTTGGAGGTGAGCATGATAATCGGAATATAAACACCCTGCTCTCTAAATTTGCGGCATAAACTGATACCATCCATCACCGGCAACATAATATCCAGAATCACAAGGTCGTATTGTTTTTCTTGGTACAACTTCAGCGCTACAGCCCCATCATGGGCGATATCAGCATGACAATTGATATCACCCAGATGCAACTGCACCAAGCTGGCAAGATCGGCATTATCTTCAACAATGAGAATTTCTTTTTTTCTGTTTTGTTCCAAAATATGCTCCAATCTTGTTTAAATGATAAAACCCTAGTCTAACATCAACTGATTCTGCGAATGCTTACTCGCACCGCTGGTTGATCAAAACGATGGGATTCATTCAGCGTTGAGGTTGTTAAACCATCATTCGCCGTGACCACACCACGATGCACACTAATAAAATTTACATCATCACGCAGCATATCAAAACCAACACCTGCTTGCCCAGGAAGTGTATTTACAGCTTCTGTGTTGGCTTCAGTACCTGCATCAAAGACTGCAAGCATTACCTCTTGGGAAGCACCAACAGCCAAACCAGACACATCAAGAGCTTGAATGCCAGCAAAACCATCATTGGTATTGACCAACATGCCCGCCATACTTAAAGCAAGCCCTGTATGATTACTGACTGTAGCGGTGATTGTTTCGGATAATCCTGGCATAAGCACACCTGCCCCACCATAACTTGCCAACACCGCAGCATGGGCTGCAGCTTCGCTTAGCAATGATGCATTATCGCCACCTTCAGCTAATTTTTCCAAAGCAATGCTTGCCGGCGCACCCAATGATGCAGATGTATAACCACGCGTATGCAACACCACAGCCATAGGTGAAATGGGTTGGTTGGCTGTTAAGTTGGTGAACATGATTTCATACGAAGCCGATGTGTTTGCAGCCACAGGATTAGGGTTAGATGTATTATCATAACTACAACCATAAAGCGTTAAACCCAAGAGTGCCACGACAATTTGAATATGTATTTTGGTTTTCATCCTCATCCCCCCTTAATTTACAGTAACTACGATTTGAGCAACAGGGTTCAACCAACGATGTACTGTAGTCGATAAATCACTCACACCACCCATGGCCATGGTATCACCAATGGTGCCACGATGAATATGTATGTTGGTATTTGTATCGGTAGCTGCAACACCAGTTCCGCCCGTGCCACTGGCAGCACCAGGATCAGCAGGAATACCAGCTACGCCTGGAGCACCGCCACCAGTTATCAATTCATCATTGGCTTCTGTGCCGGCGTCATAGGCATTTAAATAATAGGTATACACACCAGCAGCTGTGGGTAATGGCATGGCATCAAGCCCAACAAAACCATCATTGGTAGGTAAAAGCATGCCCACGAGTGAAAGGTTGGTATTGGCTGCAGCAGTTGCAGCAAATGTTGCAGTTACTGTAGCTCCGGGTGCTAAAGGTGTTGTATTGGCTGCTGCAATATCACCACCGGCATTGTTGATGTCCGTGCTTAAACCCGTGATGCTCCCACCTTCAGCCATAGCTTGTAAGTTTGCCGATGCGACACTACCCGCCATGAATAGATGCGTGGCTGATGGATGTGCGGCTACAAGCAAAGGTGTAAAATATAGACCGTTGGTCAGGTTGGTGACTGCTACTGTAAAATTTTGTGCCAGTGCATGTTGTGAAAATAATAAGCTTAAACTGAGTCCTGCAAGTGTGATAATCTTTTTCATGGGTCATTCTCCTCGTTATGTTGGTTTCGCTCTTTTGTTTTAAGAACGAGGCTATTAACCCATACCTAAGTCACACGTTTATCACCCAGATATAACATTTTTATCACGTGATAAAAATGTTATATCTTTGTGAGCTTAGCGTGTTTTTTATCCTTTAATCTTTGTCGCGTGGAAAAATAGTTCCACATAAATAGAAAACAACGGAGATAAAAATCATGAAAAAACTATTCGCTATTGCGGCACTCATCACCACATCATTTTTGCTGAATGCATGTCAAAGCAACTCAGATATGAAACATGGCATGATGAACAATGATGGTATGCAGCATGAAGAAAAAATGATGAACGATGATGGCATGAAACACGAAGAAAAAATGATGAATGATACTATGATGAAAAAAGATATGAAAAGCGATAACATGAAAATGGAAGGCAAGGCAATGAAAAAAGGAATGATGTAAAGAAACTTAAAAAACAAGAATAAACGTCGAGTTTTTTACTCGGCGTTTTTTTCCACCCCTAACAAACAAAACCTGAACATAACAACCAAACTGCCCAAACTTCAGATTTCATTTACACCAAATTTTGGTATCAGCAGCCTGATTGCTTTTAGAAAATAACGAAATCTTGGTGTCTAAAATATTCCAGTTTTCATCCACAATATATTGGTCTTTTTTATCGAGCTTGAATGTGACCAATCTTTGCGTATGCAAGCAAATTTCAGCCAAATAATCTTCGGCCGCAATCACTTCATACCATTCATCCACTTCAAGCTGGGTGCAGTTTGTCACCTTATAATCGGCAACCAAAGATTCAAGAATGGGTGGGTTATAGCCTAATGAATAACATGATTTCTGCTGGGTTTTAATGCCATACTTATGTTTTCCATATGTTTCAACGTCGCCACTTTTGGTATCTTTTAAATCCTCATAATAAGAAGCATAATAATCACTTTCTAGGCTACCCTGATCTATCCAAGCATCCCATTTGTTTAATTCTTCACCACTGTAAATCTTTGCATAGTAATTTTTTAAGGCCTGCTTAAACATTTTCTCATCAGTGAAGCTGAGGGTGCTGTAATATTGACCCAGCTGTGTCCAGAAAATAAGGCTTGCCGGTGGCTCCCCAGCTCTAGCTACAAAGGGTAATAACAAAACAAAAATCAGCACAAATTTCATTGTTTCTCCACACCAAAGACAGACGCATTAAAACCCATAGGGTTAACGTATTGTAGTTTAAAATAAAGCGAACACAATTGAAACCACACCATCACAAGGCTAACAACCGATATTGTTTAGGTGGCTAAGCCTTATTGCCTGTATGGGCCGCTGGTTATCACCCAAGCAACAACCTTTTTCACAACCCGCTGTGTTATCCATGCGTTGGCATAGCTTATGCTCCATAAATCTTATGAAGAATATGCATTTTTTTACACCAACCAAGTTCTCCTTTGGTTGCCACATCATCAGCTTAGGAAAAAAAGTTCAAACCAAACTTATCCTTAGTGTGTGGTTTATCATTACACTACTATTTTTCATGTCTGCCATGTTGGTCACCTGCGTATTTCTCATGACCGCAACATTTTTTTCCTTCCTGCTCCGCCAACTCTCACCTTTGATCCGATAGCTTTCAAAATCGGATGTATAGATAACCTATAAATACAGCCTTATTTCGGCTTGCCACCCATATCAATCGCTTTGCCTTGTGAGAGGGATGTTAAATAACTAATCAAAGCAACCATTTCTTTGCTCTCATGGGATGGAGGCGTGCCTTGCAAAGCACCATTTATGCAATTGTGCACCTGATCTTGCAGGGTAAGCACAGCATCCATACGTTTGTTATAACGTGGAAAGATGGCTGCCGCATTGGTAAGGCTTGGAATGCTTTTACCGTTGGGCAATGCACCTTGGGTGGTGCCACCTGCCATATGACAACTGTTGCAGTTCATACCGTTACCAGCAAAAGTTGCCGACATAAACAAATTTTTCCCCGCCTGCACACTTTCATCCAAGGGGTTTGCCGCACTTACCATAGGAAACGCAATCGCAATACTCAACAAACCCATCCCAAAGCTTAACCACATCGCCCATATATTTTTCATCATCATCTTCTCACTCCT
>JAJFLD010000171.1 GCA_021772875.1 Ghiorsea sp.
AATATATTTCCATCCTTTTAAACATTAACCAGTCATGATTGGAATAGTGATTTTGCGTTTGTTCAGGGTAGTAACTTTTGCCATGACTGTTTCTGCCAATGCTTTGTAAATTTGAGCTTCTTTGGAATCTGGATGTGAAGCGACAATAGGTGTGCCAGCATCGCCATTTTCGCGAATGCTGATGGCAAGCGGCACTTTAGCGATGACTTCAGTATTAAATTGTTTACCCAATCGCTCGGCACCACCTTGGTCGAAAATGTGAGATTCGCCATTACAATGTGGGCAGATAAATACGCTCATGTTTTCCACAATGCCAAGTGTGGGTACATGTACTTTATCAAACATACGAATACCTTTTTCACAATCAATCAAGGCAATATCTTGGGGGGTGGTGACCACCACAGCGCCGGTGACAGGCACGGTTTGTGAAAGGGTGAGTTGAGCATCGCCTGTGCCTGGAGGCATATCAATAATCAATATATCTAACTTACCCCAGCCTACACCGTTAAGTAGCTGACCCAAAGCACTGGCAACCATGGGGCCACGCCAAATCATGGCTTGATCATCTTCAACCAAAAAACCAATCGACATGACACGCACACCATAGTTTTCCAAGGGAAAAATAATTTGTCCTTCAGAATCAACATGAGGTTTTTTACCTTTAAGACCAAGCATGTTTGGCAAAGAAGGACCATAAATGTCGGCATCTAATAAGCCAACTTTTAAGCCATTTTGCGCCATCGCTACGGCTAAGTTTACAGCGGTGGTTGATTTACCAACGCCACCTTTGCCTGAGGCAACAGCAATAATATTGGTGATACCTTGGATGGGTTGTTTTGCACTTTTATCCACTTCTTTTGTTCCGCAGCCTGCCATGTCTTATGATTCTCCTTTGAATAATGCTTGGATTCCACCAAGGGCGCCAAGTGTAGCAGTGGCATCCATAGGCATAAAGATAGTTTTATCACCAGCTGTTTGGGCACCGATATGGTTCATGGTTTCTAAATAACGCACGGCAAGTAAATACTGGCTAAAGTCGGTGCCTAAAGTCTCTTTGAGTTTGTTCAAAGCTTGTTTTTCACCATCAGCTTCTAAAATCCGTGCTGAACGATTGCCTTCGGCAACCAAAATAGAAGATTCTTTTTCGCCTTCAGCCCTAAGAATAGCCGCTCTTCTCAAGCCTTCAGCCTCTAGAATTGATGCACGTTTGTCGCGCTCTGCACGCATTTGTTTTTCCATGGCAGCCTGAATTTCTTTAGGCACTTCTAAGTCTTGAATTTCAACCCGTTTTACTTTTGCGCCCCAATCATCGGCAGCTTCATCTAATATCAGTTGAAGGCGAGAATTGATCTCTTCACGAGAAGATAAAGTTTTATCCAGTTCCATTTCACCCACCAAACTACGCAGTGTGGTTTGTGCAAGTTTTTCAATGGCATTAGGTAGGTTAGAAATTCGATAGATAGCATCATGAGGATTGGTGATTTCGATATAAAGCAGGGCATTGATATGGATGCTGACATTATCCTTGGTAATCACAATTTGCGATGGCATATCAAGCACGGTTTCACGAATATCAATGCGCGTAACTGTGGCAAGTTCGGTTTGGTATAAGCTGGAATCAGATTCGCCCAATAAACGACTCAGCGTGCTTTCGGAATGCCCTTTTTTCCAAATGAAATCGCGTTGCTGATCAACAAATGGGATAATAAAATTGATGCCTGGCTCTAGGGTGTGGGCATAATTACCAAAACGCTCAATGACCATGCGTTCGGAGCTGCGAATAACGATGATACCCTTGAAAATAAAGGCAACCACAACGGCTGCTAAAAATAGGGTGACGATTAAACCTGTGTCCATCATATAATCTCCTTGTTGTTTTTGATTTGAAAGGTTTGTTTCATGATAAAGCTTTTACTGTCAGTGTGCTGCCATCCACTTCCACAATTTCGGCATAAGCTTGAGCAGGGATTTTTTCGTCTGATTTGGCTTGCCATAAGACACCTTTGTAACGCACACGACCTTGGTGTGTGATGGCTTCAATGACTTCGACTTGCTGCCCAATCATATGGGTTGTGCCATCGGTGTTTTGTACGTCTTTTTTCTTGCGAAAGTTAAGTAGCAAGCCGTAAGTCACGGCTGATGCAGCAGCAAAGATAATCAATTGCAAAGTGATGCTTGGCATTATCCACCACGTGAAGACGGATGTTAAAGCCGCACCACCTGCAAGAGCTAATAAGAAATATGTACCACTCATCAATTCAACAATGAGAATCATAAAAGCAACAATAAGCCAAATGTGCCAATGTTCTATATATGCCATGTGATTGACCTCCTTGCGCGCATGAGTGAGCTGAAAGGTGGTTGATTTTTGGGAACATGGCAAGTCCAATCTATATATTTTGTAAATCATAGCGGTAGAATTTAATGGTTATTTGATGCGCTTATTCTTATGCTTGGGTCTGTGAAAGTTTTAATTGTTAAACTATCTGCTTTTGGCGACATTATTCATAGTCTTCCTGCTTTGGATGATTTGTTGGCACGGCCAGAAATCAAAGAAGTGCATTGGCTTGTGGATAGTCGCTTTGCTTTTGTAACGGAAGTGTTCCCAGAACAGGTGAAAGTACATCAAGTGGATTTTAAAGGAGCTAAACCTTTATCTGCTGTATTGACCATGGTGAAGAAGCTTAGGGCTGAAAAATTTGATATGGCTTTTGATTTACAGGGTTTGATGAAGTCTGCCGTGGTAGCAAGATTGATATGTAAAACAGTGTATGGCTTTGATAGCAAAATTATCCGTGAGAAACCTGCAGCATGGTTACAAACATCCATAAGCTTTCATGCACAAGCAAAACATGTCGTGCAGGTGTATCGCAATATTGTGCAAACACCTTGGTTTGAAACCATCACTGAAGCTGAGATAGCATATTTGCCACCGAGTATTCATAAAAACATTACTATACTTCCTTTACCTGATGGTCTGATGTCTGAAAAACCTATTGTGATGCTTCATTTGGGAGGGGCTTGGCAAACGAAAATTCTGCCTGATCAAACATGGTTAGATATTGCCAAAGGCGCTGTTGAAAAAGGTTATCAAGTGGTTTGGTGTTGGGGTAATGTGGAGGAACAAAGCAAGGCGCAACAATTGAGTGTGGCAAGTGTTGGTATAGTTTTGAAGGAAAGGCAGGCGATGTTAAAGTTGTGTTCGCTGCTGAAACAAGTCGCTTTTATTGTTGGTGCAGATACTGGCGTCTTGCATCTTGCCGCAGCCCTTGGCACGCCAAGCATTAGTTTTTGGGGGCCTTCTGCATCATGGCGCTCGGCACCGCTTGGGTTGTCTGATAAACAGGTTGAATCCAAGCCAAAGTGTGGCCCGTGTTTTAAGCGTAGCTGCAATGATTTTATTTGTATGGATATGATTAAGGCAGATGATATTGTGAGCCATCTATGAAAGTCTTAAGTTTAATCATTTTGCTGTTCAGTTTTGGTGTTGTAGCCGAGGCAAAATCGCCAGATTGTTTCCCTTTTACAGGCGAGCATATGAAATTTTCCGTGGGCTGGGAATTTGTGAATGCTGGTTCTGCGGAAATTCATATCACCCAAAAAGGAAACAACGGATACCGGGTGCACAACTTTGCGCGCACCAATGGTTTTCTTGATATATTTAAAAAAGTTCGCGATACAATTGTTTCTGAGGGTTTGTGTTTGAATCAACAGATGCAAAGCACATTATTTACTGCCGATCAATTGGAGCGAAAGTATACAGCGAAAAAGGAAACAAAATACTTATACAAAGAAAACAAAGTTGAATACACCAAGAATGGCAAAACAACAATGTATAATGATGTGCCAGCTGGTTATTTGAATATATTGGATGCATTTTATTTGACACGTTTGCACCCACCAACAGCAGGACATCCGATTACAATTCCAGTCTTTGATTCTGCAGAAAAATATGATGTGGTTGTGAAGTTGTTAAAAAAAGAGAAACTTCGCGCGCCTTGGGGTGAGAAAGTCGATTGTTTGGTGATTGAACCCATACTTCAAACAGAAGGTGTGTTTTCTAGTGTGGGTACACTTAAGATTTGGTTAACCGATGATGATAAACGTATTCCGTTGAAGATTACGGCAAAAATTAAAATTGGGCGCATTGTGATTAAAATGACCCAGTACAGAAAAGAAGATTAAAAAGGAATACTATGGAAATGACAACATATCAGGCTTTTGTGTATCACCACAGGCCAAGATTAACAGCCTTGGCGGCCATGGCTGTGATTATATTTGCGCAGCCCACGCTGGATACACTGATGTATGGCTCGCTTGTCGTGCTGTTAGGAGAGCTTGGTCGCACATGGGCCTCTGGTTATATTGAAAAAGATGCAGACCTTGCTACAGCAGGTCCTTACGCTTTTACCCGCAATCCTTTGTATGTTTCAAATCTAACCATGTTTCTTGGATTTTGTATCATGAGTAATAACATGCTTGCGGCATTGATTGGTATTGTTCTTTTCACGTGGATTTATGTGGTTATCATTGGTATTGAAGCAAGGCGTATGGTGCATTTGTTTGGTGATAGCTACCAAATATGGTCAGAGCATGTGCCTTTGTTTATTCCGCGTTTAACGCCTTGGAAAGATAGAACACGCAAAGCTTATTCTTTTGCGTTGATGTTTGAGCATATGGAACATAAACATTGGTTTGGCATGGTTGTTGGCCTAGCTATCTTTTATCTTATTTATTATTTTCAAAACGTTTAATTTTCTATTTCTTATATGATGAAGCTATTGCTGTGGAGAACCAATGACGCAAAGTAATGAAATGAGCACAACCCATTGCGACCTTTGTGGTGGCACCCAATTTGAAGCGCTTTCACAACATGATAGGCATGGCAAGGATTTGGAAACAGTGGTGTGTATAGGCTGCGGTTTGGTGATGCATATGCCCGTACCCAGTGAGCAAGAAGTCGAAGATTATTATGCCAATGCTTACCGCCAAGATTATCATGGTGAATCTGTGCCTAATGTCCGACGTGTGATGCGAGCTTGGAAAAATGGTGAGCGAATTTATAAGCGTGTTTCACCATTTCTCCAGAAAAAAGACCGCTGTATGGAAATAGGGGCGGGTTTGGGTTGCACGGTTAAAGTATTTGATACCCATGGTTTTCAAGCTACAGGTATTGAACCCAATAAAGATTTTAATAAGTACTCGCGTGAACAACTACACACCAGTGTAGAAAATACCAACCTGTACGACTTACCTGAAAAACCTATCGCTGATGTAATTTTTCTTATCCATGTGATTGAACACTTTTCCTCACCACGCAGGGCTTTGAGTAAAATGTTTCAATTGCTTGAAGATGGTGGGCAGATTTATATGGAGTGCCCCAATCTTGTAGGCCCATTTGCAACCTTTGGTCGCATGTTTCATTATGCCCACATTTACAATTTCACGCCAGAAACCTTGAAAGCATTGGCTTTGGAGTGTGGTTTTGAACTTGTACAAGACTTTACAGCGCAAGCTGACCCTAATATTGAAATGTTGTTTCGTAAGGGCACACCTCAAAAGGCCTGTGCTGCTTTAACGATGCATGCGCGTTTTGTGAAGGGTGAAGTGAATAAGCATAACTGGTTCACCTATCATTTGCGTCTTGGGTATTGGGTATTACGCATTAAAAAATTATGGTCTTATCTGATGGAAGGTCTTTTTGCCAAAGGGTTTGTTTCACGTTTATTGGCAAGGTTGTCTAAGGGCTGATGCTGTTGTAGTTGATAGTGAAACCTCTCACTAGCGGCAAAATAAGGTTGAGGCAAAGAGGCGGGTTAAACCATTAAACTTTAGGATCAAACTTTGGTGGTTGATCCCAACCTTTCTCTTTCCAATCACGGCTCAAATAACGGTAAAAAGTGCCTTCGAAGTTGAATAAAGCAATGACAAAACCAGCTTTTCCATCCAAGAAACCAAGCCTCATAATGTAGGTGCGTATAAAAGCCCATATTCCACGTGATAAGGCTTTGAAGAAACCGCCCGAGCTTCCCTTTTTACGTAGTTTTTCAGCGCCAAGTGTGGAGTAGCTATCAATTTTTCTTACTACATCGGAAAGATTTTGATAAGAAAAGTGTAACACGTCATGCTGAAGGTAACCGATCTTACCTTTTAAGTCCCAGCCTTCATGGACAAGGTCTTCATCGCGATAACGCATATGTGTTTTCTTAAAAAGTTTGGGTTGGCAATAATCGGGATACCACCCGCAGTGTTTAATCCAACGGCCCATAAACCAATTGCGGCGAGGTATCCAATAACCATCATGGTTTTGTGCCTGTTGCAGGGTCATTCGAATTTCTTGGGCCAGTTCCGCAGTGCAACGTTCATCTGCATCAATGCTTAAAACCCATTCGTGGAGACAAGCATCAATGCCAGCGTTTCTTAGCTTACCAAAACCTTCAAAGGTGTGGTTGATGATGTTTGGGGTATATAATTTAGCAATTTCAATGGTGGAATCTGTGCAACCTGTATCTAAAATAACAATTTCATCGGCCCATGCCACGCTTTTCAGCGCATCTTCAATTTTGTCCTCTTCATTAAGGACGGGAATATAAACAGAGATTTTTTGCATGGTTTATGTAAGTTGAAAAAGACATACACGCTTAAGATAAGTTTAGGCGTGTATAGCTTATCAAGGCATTATTTTTTGATGAACAATTCGATACGACGGTTTAAGGCACGGCCTTCTGGTGTATCATTGCTTGCAACGGGCTCAATATTAGCATGTCCTACAACTTCAATATTTTCTGGTGGGAAACCCGCCCCCCAAATGAGGTAACGTGCAACTTCGCCAGCACGTCGTGCAGATAAGTCCCAATTGTCTGAAAATTGGCCACGCCACTTTTCACTCACGGGAAGATTATCTGTATGGCCAACGATGCTTAAAATATTGTTGCCATCCAAGCTCTCAGCAATGCGTTTTAAAAGATCAGCTGCACCCACTTGGTCAATGCGATACGAACCGCTGGGGAAAAGGATGTCTTGTTGCATGGTGACTTTAATGGTGCCTGTTTGTTCATTTTGTTCAATAAGCACTTGTTTATCGAGGATTTCTTGTTCAAGTTGTTGATTCAATTGTGTAACCGATTGCAACAAAGATGCTCGCTCTTGTTTAAGTTTAGCATTTTCTTTTTGTAGAGATTCAGTTTGTTTGGCTTGATATTGTAAGGCTTGTAACTCTTCTTTGTTGATATTTTGGCAGCCAGTTAAAATCAAGGTTGCGCATAGAACAAATCCAATACGTTGAAACATCATAAATTTTCCCCTTACCATATAGTATCCTTAGAAGCTAAAAATTTAACTCGACATTGTAGTGTTGTCTACAGTTGTATGTTTTTACTGTTTAGAGTCATTGTTGTACGGGATTGTTTTGATGTAAAACCATTTGTGCACGCTGTAAGTTTTGTTGAACCATATCAAAATCAGGATAGATATCTAAAGCTTGTTGGAAAGTAGTTACAGCTTTTTGGTATTGTCCACTGACCATATAAGCTGCCCCTAACATATTGAGTGCAGGGGGATTGTATGGGTAAAACTTGACGAATTCTTCAAAATAGCGGGCACTTTCTTTATAATCCTTTTGCCTATAGGCCACTTGTCCCATGCCAAATACAGCGCGAAAATTTTCTTTATCCCAAGCATATGCTTTTTGATAGTAACTTGCTTCGGAAGCTGGATATCGCGCATCAGCCATGGCTTGACCAGTGTACCACTCTGAAACAATCCAGCGTGTTGGCCAAATACTTAAAGCAATGATTGCAATACACGCGAAACTTGCGGCAAGGCGAGAGTTGAGTGATAAAAACTTAGATTTCTCTTGATGGGGAAGTGAGCCCCACCATGTTCCGGCAAGCAAGGCAAAAACAAACATGCTTGCAGGGTTGAAAAAAACATGGTTAAACATTGCATCAAAGATAACGGCTGTGATAGCAGCAAGCCCTGATACATGCCAGCCCTGCCATGTTTTCCAGCTTAACAGGAATAAGCGATACCAAAAGTAGAGCAATAAACTCATGAACAACACAACTGCAATCAAGCCGTTTTGTGAAGCGATTTGCAGCACTACATTATGTGGGTTGGTTGTAAATGTTCGAGCACTGCTTAAAGCATCACGGAAGTCGGGGTAGCGGTTGCTGTAATTGGGATATACCCAAGCAAAATTGCCAGTACCTTGTCCCATGAGTGGGGCATCCAGCGTCATGGCTGTTGTGGAAGCAAAAATACTTGTCCGTTCACCTAATAAAGGTGATAGCTCCACCCATAAATCAACCCATGGTGGTTGTAGGGCATTGGGTGTGAGTATGATTTTACCTTTGCCTGTTGCTGCTTGTCCGGCGGTTGCTGATACACGTGCTAAATCACGGTAGTGATAAGGCAATGTCGAATATACGAGAGCTGATGTTATCAGTGCACTGAACACAAGCGTGGCGGGTAAGATGTATTGTTTTTTATGTCCGAATAGTTGCCAGTTTTTATAATGTTTAAGAGTTACGATGACAACTGCAAGCATGGCAAGTACTAAGCCGCCAAGTGCGCCACGTGAGCTGGCAACAAGCAAAATGGTGGCGAGTGTTGTCACAGAAAACCAATTAAGTACGCGTAAAATGGGATGAGCTTTTGCCGCTAGAGCCCAAATGAGCAGAGGCAAAAGTATGATAAGCACATCACCTGTAAAGTTGATGTGTCCAATGGGTGAAAAAAGAACGGCAATATTATAATTGGGTTTGCTGTAATCTTCAAAATAGCTTATCCAGTAACGGATTGAGAAGATAAATGTGCCAATTGAAACACTCCAAACAAGAGCGTTCTTCCAATGCCTATCATGTCTTGTGGCCCAAATAGATAGTGCTAAAATAAGTATACAAAAAAACCAAAAGGCAAAACGAATAAACCCTTCGGTTTGATTCGGGCCAATAAAAATACCGTAGGCTAGAATCACTGTGAAGGCACTAAGAAGAAGCTGGGGTATGCTTGGTTTTTTAATAGTCAAGGCAGATGTGCTTTTGAACCAAAGCCATGCCGTAGCAATGGAAAGCCATAAGGCACACACAATCAATGCAGCCCATTTAGGCTCTTCATTGGGTGCGATAAAGGGGAAAATACGAAGGTTAATCATAAAGGGAAAAATGAGCAGTGGTACAATCAGTGCCAACCAATGGGACGGAAGAGAAGTGAGCGTGCTGCGTTTATTCACCATATATTGTTACCTGTTTTAAACCTTTAGATTTCTAAAAGCATGACTTCTGAACCGCCATGCATCACCTTTAAACGCCTTTTGATACTTACTTTAAGTGCCCGTTCATGGTCTTGATCTGGGCAAATGATGACAGTTCTCCACAAGGGATCATCAACAAATTGATGGCGAAGCATTTCTCCAAGATCCACCCAAAGTGATAACACTTTTTGTGGCTCGCCGATGCGGTTGCCATAGGGAGGGTTAAGTATGAGCACACCACCAACTTCAGTTTGTGGCTTATCAAGTTGGTGTATGTCGAGCTGTTGCAGCTTGATCAAGTTTGAAACTTGTGCACGTTGACTATTTTTTTGACAAATTTGTACGGCAGTTTCGTTGTAATCAGAGGCAAAGATGTCTAAGCTGACTTCTCTTGCCATGTTTTGACAACGTTGTCGTACTTTTTGGAAGTCTTTGTCATGAAATGAGGGATAATGCAAAAAAGAAAAATCATGGTGAAGGTTGGGTGCTATGTGTGCACCTATCAAAGCAGCTTCAATGGCAAAAGTGCCAGAGCCACACATGGGTACGAGTAAGGTTTGTTCAGCTTGCCAACCTACCCATTGCAACATAGCGGCAGCTAATGTTTCACGCAAAGGCGCTTTGCCTGATTCAAGGCGATAACCACGCCTATCTAAACGCTCTCCTGATGTGTCCAAGCTTAGTGTGCCGCGATTATTATCGATATGGATGTGTAATGTTTGTGTATGTTTTTCTGCATCGGCATCGCCAATCTTGGGCAGGCATTTTTTGATTGTTTCTTTTGCAAAGGCGGCAATGTCATCAGAATGGTTTAAGCGTGAATGTTTGCTATGCACTTCAACTTCAAGGTTGGTGTGTTCATCCAAAAACAAATGCCAAGCTACTTTTTCAAGGTCATACCTTAAACCTTCTAAGGTCATGCTGCGAAAAGTGCGTAACCGCATTAAAATTCTCGTGATGGTGCGTGCTCTAAGGTTAGCACGATAAAGAAGCTGCAAGGTGCCTGAAAAATGAATGCCACCATGAGCAACTTCAAGCTCATGGGCAGATAACATTTCCAGCTCTGCTGCGGCTATTTTTTCAAGCCCAGGTAATACGACTGCGTAAAATTTGTGTTGTTTTGCCATGTTCGAATACTAACTGAGATATTTGGAGCTGTCGTTATTTGGCTTGGGAAGGGCTTGTAAAGTGATAGATAATGAAGCGCCCCACAGCACGATAACCCAAGAAATAAAAACCCAAAGCATAAAAATAGGCAAAGTAGCCAACGCGCCATAAAGTTTTTCATAGATTGCAAATTCAGTGATGTAGATGGTAAATAACCATTTACTTACTTCAAATAAAAGCCCTGCAATTGCTGCTGCAAGGCTGGCATTTTTAAAACGTACGCGAGTGTTGGGAACAAAATAATAGAGTAGAAACAAGGCTGTGGAAGAAATGAGCCACGGAAGAAGGTGTGATAAATTGGATACATGGTGGCTAAAGGAGCTCAGATACGGCAATGAGCTAAACCATGTTGAGAGGGTGATGGATAACATGATGAGCAAAGGAGCAAATAACCACAGTATGATGTGGCCAGGGATACGTAAGGCAAGTTTTCTTGGCGTTTTAACCTGCCAAAGATGATTAAGGGCGCGTTCTACGCCTATAGATAACCAGACGGCCGAAAAGAAAATAATAATCATGCTTAATACTGAAAAGGATTTAATGTTACGCGTGGTTTGCATTAAATATGTTTCAACTTGTCCGCGGCTAGTGGGTAATAGCTGTACTAAAAGTTGTTCACGTAGGCTTTCAAACATAGAAGAAAAGAAATCCGTTTGCATGGAGATAAAGAACAGAAGCAGAGTGATAGGGACAACGGAAAGCAGAGTGCTATAACTTAATGCCGATGCAAACTGTGCGCCTTGGGCATGTTGGAAATGTTTATTGGTGCGTAGAAGTATACCTAAAATCACGACTAAAACCTTTTGTGTTGAAGTCGGGGTGATCCGTGAGCTTTATGAGCAAATAGCGTAAATGCGTATAGCTTCGCGTTTACCTTTAAATAAAGCGCGTTCGACAAAAGCGAAGTGTTCGTGAATTTCATTACCGTGTAGTGTATCAATAAAATTTTGCGTCATCAATGCTTTGAAAGGCTCGGCAATACCACAAAGGCGTGCGGCAGTATTCACAGTATCCCCAATCACAGTGAACTCACGCCGAGTATCATCACCGAGCAAACCAAAGAGAACAGGTCCATCGTTTAGGCCAAAACCAACATGGCAGGGTAGATATACAGGGTTATCATCCAGTGCTTTAAGTGCTAATAGTAGCTGTTGCACACAATGAAAGGCGCGATTGCTTCGGTCATCACCGGAAAAACAAGCAAGCAAACCATCACCCAGGAATTTATTAACGCTACCACCAAATTGGTGAATCAAGTTGCTTTGTAATGCAAGGCTAGCATTGATCGTTTCATATACTTCATGCGGATCATATTGCTCACTTAAAGCTGTGAAACCACGCATATCACTGAAGACAACAGTCATGTCCTGCTCAAAAGCCAGATCGCGTGGCAGTGCCCCGACATGATTTTTAACCATTTCAACAGTTTCTTTGGGTAAGAAGCTGGTGAGCGAGTTATTGTCGATAAGGCTATTGGTTGTCATGGTCAATAAGGATTGGATTTATCATAATACATGATACAAGCAAAAAAGGAGCCAAAGCCTTGTCACGCTCTTGATGTGAATGCTTGATACTCTAAGACAAGACGTTAAAGTGCCGCAAGTTTTGATTTAGAGCTTGGGAGAGATGTCTGAGTGGCCGAAAGAGCACGCTTGGAAAGCGTGTGTACTTGAAAAAGTACCGAGGGTTCGAATCCCTCTCTCTCCGCCAGATGTTTTGAGCCTAGCATTTGAGTTTGATAGAGCTCATTTTAAGTTTTCACGCGTTGTTAAAAAGCGTGACACCGATTGTCACTTGGGTCGGGCCTCGCACGGAGAGTCTTTGTGAACCCCGTCAGGTCCGGAAGGAAGCAGCGGCAGCGAAGTGCTTTCGCGTTGCGAACCAGTCCGATTCAAGTGGCATCTTTTTTATTTTTCTGAAGTTACAAAACCTTTAATATTATCTTGGCGCTGGATATGTTTTTTGAGTTTGTCGGCATCATTTCTGGTGATAACAGGGCCAACCCACACAGCATAGCTATTGGCTTTTGGAAAAATTTTAGCATATTTATATTTGGCCTTCATTTTTTCAAGCATTAATCGTGCAAGTTCAGCTTGTTTGAAAGCACCAACTTGTACGAATAAATTACCCTGACCCATGACAATTTGAGAAGTGTGGTGTGATGTTTTTGTTGCAGGCTTTGCTACTTCTTTTTCTATTGGTTTGCTGATGGTCTTTTGTTGGTTGGGTATTTCGTCTTTCTGGCGCGGTTGTGTTGTTGTTTCAGGGCGTTGAATCACTTGGATAGCACTAGACTTTTTTATCTCAGTTGCTTGCTCATCATGTTGAAAGAAAGAGGCCCAAAGAACTACAGCGGTAAGGATAATGGTCGCTATCAAAGCAAAGATGATTGCGAATTTCAGTTCACCTTTTTTTGCGCTGAAATTTTGTGGCGAAAAAAGCGAAGTCACAGATGTTTATTTACGATTAAGTATGGTCATGAATTCTTTGCAAAAGGAATCATACCTGAAGGGTTTGGGTAAAATGTTAAGGGTGCGATCAGGAAAACGTTGGGTAAGGTCTTCGGCATAACCTGTGATAAATAAAACACGATCAAGTAAATCCGGGTTGACATGAATAAGGCTATTATAAATTTCATCGCCATTGAGCTTAGGTAAACGTACATCAAGAAGAATGACTTGGTAATTATTGCCATTGCTGCTTAATTCAAATAAACCTTGTACAGGGTCGCTAAAGTTTTTGATATCAAAAGTGATATCTTTGGAGCCTAAAAAACGTTTCAGAAATGAAATGATAATACCTTGAACAGTATCTTCATCATCAATAGCCAGTACCTTTATTGTTTGAGCCATGTGTTCCCCTGTTGTGGTCGCTTAGCTAGCGTATGGTGCGCCTTCTGCGGACATAAATCAAGTCGCGACTTTATTCCATGGGTGCCGAGCTCAACATAGCTTTAGGGTTTATTTTTGCGCCAGAAAAGTGAACTCCCCAATGTAAATGCGGCCCCGTTGAACGACCCGTAGAACCAACTTCTGCAAATATATCGCCTTGTTTGAGCGTGTCGCCTTCTTCGACCAAAGCTTTGTGGAGGTGAGCATATACACTTGTTAAACCATCACCATGACCAATGGCAATAAGTG
>JAJFLD010000172.1 GCA_021772875.1 Ghiorsea sp.
CATAATCCAAGAATGCGGCGCAGACTCGCCGCTCAGGATATGAAGTTTACATCGTTTTTAAACCGTCCGTAAAAATGGGATAGAACCTTGGCCTCGTTAACATAAATGTTCATTCATAAGAGAGTATTATGCATTTTTCGCTAGAAGATTTGAAAAAAACAGTAAGTGACGCATGTTATAAACGTGCCTTAACGTATTATAAAAAACATAAGATTAAGGCTCTTGAGGTGGATTTTCAGAGTGATGAAGAAGTGGAAATTTCATCATGCGTTTCTGGCAGTAGCTGGGAGGATTATGATCAGAAGATCATCATAGAAGGAAGTTCCAGAGGCCTTTATCTTAATGGTAACTGCACCTGCTTTGTAGGTTATAACTGTAAACATGTGGTGGCAGCATGTATAAAATATCAGCTGGACTACCGTGGTGATCTGTTTGCCACTCCTGTTGAGCCGAGTAATGCCTGTTTAGACTGGTTAGAGGAATTTGCTCAAGCCTCTAAAGAAAAGAGTGAGCAGGAACCCGGCAAAGATTTTTTACTCTATATTCTCAATACTCACCCGTTTAACGGTAAAGTGATTGTGAACTACCATATTACACGCGTTTTGAAAAATGGAGGGTTAGCTAAAGGGCGCTCTACTACCCTCAATAATATCCGCAATAACTATCAAATTCCCGATTACTTACAGGCAATAGATATAGAAATAAACAACCTGATATTTGCTTCAAATGGAGTATTTTCAGGAGATAGCTATATTCATGGCAGCGTGGGTTATATTGCTCTGGATAAAATGTTAGCTACAGGGCGCTGTTTCTGGCAAAACGTAGACAAACCTCCTCTGCAGCAAGGAGAAGAACGCGAGTTAGAATCGCACTGGCAAACACAGAAAGATGGAAGTTATACGCTTAAATTAAATGTGATTCCCGAGGGTAGACTGATTCTTACTGAACCGGCTCTTTATGTGGATTCAGTAAACAACACTATTGGTCACTTCAAAGCACTGGCTTATAATACTTCTCAATTGGAAGCCCTGCTAACCATTCCCAAGGTTCCGGCCACGCTTATTCAGGAGTTTAGCCAGCGCACTGCGCAGATGATTCCGGCCTCAATACTTCCACCACCTAAAAAAGTGGAGGTTGAAGATATTTCCAGTATAGTACCAATCCCCTGTCTGTTTCTGCATGCTTTGCAAGTAGAAGGAGAAACACTCAGTTTGATGCGACTGCGTTTTAAATATGCTGATCATGAGCTACCTTTATTACCTGAAGATGAGGTGCGAAATATTGGTAAGGGTGAAAAACTTACCCGGGTTCACCGCGCACTGGAAAGTGAGGATAAATATGTAGCGCAACTGTATGAGCTTGGTTTTGAAGGAAGAGCAACCCTAGAGCATGAGGATATCTATTTTCTAAACTTTTCGGAAAATCCCATTGAATCTGCAAATACCTGGCATAATTTTTTAAGCAGCGGGTTACCTGAGCTAGAGAAAGAGGGGTGGTTAGTTGAAATCGACCCAAGCTTTGATATGCAGTTCCACGAAGCAGAGCAGTGGGATGTGGAAATTAAAGAGGAGAGTAATGACTGGTTTGATTTACACTTTGACATTGAAGTGAATAACGAGTCTCAACCATTGTTACCTTTGATTGCACAGGTTTTAGAAGTTTATGAGCCCGATCAGTTACCGAAATTTTTAAGCTTGAATATCGGTGAGGGGCAGTTTGTGAATCTACCCAGTGCCCAGATAAAACCGATACTCGATATTTTGTACGAGCTTTATGATCACGATAGTTTAACGGCAGATGGCGCAATAAAACTCTCACGTTTTGATGCATCCCGGCTGGAAGACTTGGATCGGCAAACCACATCAAACTTGCAGTGGCGAGGCGGAGAGAACCTTCGCAAATTAGGTCGTGAACTCAAAGATTTCGAAGGGATCAAGGTGGTTACGCCACCACAGGGGCTGGCGGCAGAGCTAAGGCCATATCAGCAACAAGGGCTGAATTGGTTGCAGTTTTTACAGGAATACCATTTCAGTGGAATCCTTGCTGATGATATGGGTCTGGGTAAAACCGTACAGACACTGGCCCACTTGCTTGTTGAAAAAGAGTCAGGACGCTTAAATAAACCTTGTTTGATTGTTGCACCGACAAGCCTGATGAGTAACTGGCGACGTGAAGCTGAGCAGTTTGCACCAGCATTGAAGGTGCTGATTCTGCAGGGGGCAGAGCGCAAGCAACATTTCGAAAAAATAAATGACTATGATATTGTATTAAGTACCTACCCCTTATTGGCGCGTGATGAAGAGGTGCTACTTGCCTATGAATACCACGTCGTGGTGCTCGATGAGGCTCAAGTGGTTAAGAACCCCAAAGCCAAAGCAGCAAAAATAGTTCGTAAGCTTAAAACCAAGCATCGATTATGCCTGACAGGGACACCCATGGAGAATCATCTGGGAGAATTGTGGGCTCTATTTGATTTCTTAATGCCGGGGTTTCTTGGTGATATGAAACATTTTAATGCAATGTTCAGAACGCCCATTGAGAAACATGGAGATGAAAACCGACGTCAACAATTGGTGCAGAGAATTTCACCCTTTATGATACGCCGAACCAAGTCCGAAGTAGTTAAAGAGCTGCCTGAAAAAACAGAAATTACGCTGAATGTATCTCTGGATAAAAAGCAGGCAGCGCTGTACGAAAGCATTCGTCTTTCCATGGAAGAAAAGGTGCGAAAAACCATTGCCAGTAAAGGTTTGGCACGCAGTCATATTATGATACTTGATGCGCTTTTAAAATTGCGTCAGGTATGCTGTGATCCTCGTCTGTTACCGCTTCAGCATGCAAAAGATGTCAAACATTCGGCAAAGCTTGAGTTGTTGATGCAGATTCTGCCTGAGATGATCGAAGAGGGCAGGCGAATTCTGCTTTTCTCACAATTCACCAAAATGCTTGGTTTTATCGAAGATGAATTGAAAAAATCTAAAATCAGTTATACCAAACTTACCGGCCAGACAAAAAACCGTGATGCTGTTATCGAGCGCTTTAAGCAGGGCGAAGCCAACGTATTTTTAATCAGCCTCAAAGCTGGGGGAGTGGGGCTAAATCTCACTGAGGCTGATACAGTGATCCATTATGACCCATGGTGGAATCCTGCAGCTGAGAACCAGGCTACAGACAGAGCGCATCGGATTGGTCAAAGTAAGAAAGTATTTGTCTATAAACTGATGGTGGAAAACAGCGTGGAAGAAAAAATTGTGGCTATGCAGCAGAAGAAGCAGGCTTTAGCACAAGGTGTTTATCAAAAACGCAAAGAAGAGAGTGCGTTGAGTATTTCTGCTGAGGATATGCAGCAGTTGTTTGCAGCACTTTAAGTGAAGGGTCGGATCTTGAATGTTGTAAGTATCTGACCCCGTTGCTTGCTATAGAAAATCTAGTTTGGCGAGAGCAATTGTATCTTGCGAGCGCAACCGCCATGATGGAAGAGATTCGCAACACAACAAGCCAAGTGAATTGCCTAGCGTTGCTCGCACACAATCCAAGCATCACAGAGCTTGCCGAACATTTATCAGGCAAGTATTTGGGTAATGTTGCTACAGCAGGTGTTCTGACACTCACCGCAGATATTCAACATTGGCATGACATTAACAGCCCGTGGCAGCTGCAAGACTTTGACTACCCCAAACGTTTACCCTCCAAT
>JAJFLD010000173.1 GCA_021772875.1 Ghiorsea sp.
ACAACCCTTTGATCGCTGTTTTAGCCACCACCCCTTGATGCGGCACACCTTCTGCCAGACGCTCCAGAGCTTCTTTGGGCACAAAAGAAATACGCACCTTAGCTTTGCGCGCCAAGTGCACCAATTCATTCAACCGTGGATGCGACTTACCCTTAATCACCAATAATTCATCAAGCGCTTCACCTGCATCTAAAGCATGTTTCACAGCATGAATCCCAGCCAATACACTCATCTCAATCTACCCTTTCCAGCCAAAACCATCATTGATGCATACCCTTTTTTATTTTTCTCAAACATAACGTTGTTCAAATGCCGTAATAAAGTCTGCAAGCATGGCTTGAGGCAAGTCGTTAATGCCTGCGGCAGCTTTACGCCCACCACCTGTTGGAAACAACATACACAATTCATCCGCACCCGTTTTATTCGACATCGGTGCACGTACGCTTACACGGTAATTGCCATCTTCCATCACTGTGACCAACGCATGTGCACGATTTGGAAATTCGCGCGCTAAGGCGTTGCCAAACACACCCGAAACACGGCGCGTCCAAGCTTGATCGGGCAACATCAACACCGCCGTGTTTTCATGTTTTGATTCAATGGTCAGTTGTGCAGCTTGTGCCATGTCAGATTCATAACCTTTTGCCAACACCTGATAGGCTTCAGATTGTGCTATAAAATCAAAGGGGCTACTAAAAGGTTTCATTTCTTGATACAGGTTTTCAGGATTAAAATACAAATCATCCAAACTCACGCCGTAACCATTGTAGTTGAGCAACGTGCCTAAATGTTCTAAAGCTTTTAGCTGCCCTTCCGACAAATCTAACGCTTTGGCTGCATTTCTTGCTGAATCAAAGAGGTTATCACCAAATGCTGCTGTGACTGCCCACGGTAAACATGCACCGTCCAAATAACTGTTCACCAATAAACTAGTACAAACATTAGCATCCATATTGATATAGGCTTCTAAATGCTCTGATTCAGGAATATCTCCTGCAAAGTGGTGGTCGAAATACCGAACCTTTACACCTGATTCAAGCAGCTTGATTAAAGCAGCTCTGTTCTTATCCAACGAAATATCCAGCACCGTGACTTCATCACCAGCATTCGCTTGTACGCGTTGAACAAGCGAAATATCACGCTTGACCCCCGTAATCAATTCCGCTGCAACAGGTTTAGCCAAACGCAACTGATGCAATGCACACAAACCATCAGCATCACCATTAAAAACATCAAAATATTTCATTTCTTTCCTTGCCTACATTAAATGTTGGCAACTTTAGTTCAATTCCGCTTCCTCAACAACAGCAGCAACATCCAAAGCATAGCCACAACCATAATACTGCTACCAACAATATGTGTTGTTTTTGCAATCACATGTGCCTGATGCAGCAAACCCGTTTCCGTCAAAATAAATTCCCAATCATGAAAACCATAAGGTGAACTGCTACCTTCATTGCCACCAAGCAAAGGCACACTCAAGCTGAGGGCATCATTGATATACGCAACCAAATCAAGAATGCTTTCTCCCAACCACCAAAACGCAACCGCCGCACCAAAAGCATCACGTGTTTTCCAAAGCAACACGACCACACAAACCAACGGCATCAACACTTGCCCTAAGCTACCACCCATAGAAGCCATCAATCGCCCAAAGGCGCGAAACATCAAGTGTCCAAATTCATGAAAAGGTAAATTAATGGCATGTAAAAAACTACGCGCGGCGACATTACCCTGCCAATAATCAATGGGAGAAAACACCAAAGACCAACTCAACCATGCCAAGGTTAACAGCAGCAACCCGCGGCCAACCTTATACACAGGATTGGCTGCTTCTTGCATTTGCCAAAGCAGCTCAACTTCTACGGGCTTTTGAGCCTGCAATCTACGCTTTTGCACGCGCTCAAACTTGGCAAAAATAATGCCACACTTTTGACATTCCAAATCACCATCTGGCTGTCTATACCCACATTTCGGACAGTTCACAAAAATCCTCTATACTTTTTACTGTTGCTACCTTACCAAAACCAACGCAGTTCGGTCGAAGCTTTCCTTATTTTCCCTTCTTCATACTTGAAAAACAGTGCTGTTTGCTTTGAGAGTTGATATTCAAGCTCCCCATCCCAAATCATTTCAAACCTTTGGGGCTCATTAAAGTTTTCAACACCAATACGCCACAACAACTTTAATGCCTCTGTATCAGCATAATATGCAACATGGGGGCGCAATCTGATAAATGAATCCCTGCTATGTATAGCCATATCAGTCATTGCATATATCGTCATCTTATCCCCTATACCCCAAGCCTTGCCAATCCCAAAGCTGAATAACCCATCATATACAGCAGCATCTCTTACGCCCTTTTTATTTAACTCTATAGCTGTCCGCATCTCCCATGACCAAGCACTATCACGAACGGCCATGTCACTTTTGTTCAATTTGCGCAACCTTATAAAATCAATATTTTCAAGGAAAACGTCATGTTGATTACCTGCAACACCTATAGCCGTGTCGAGTAAAACCAGCTCATCACCTTCAAGTGTATTTTTTCCAGTCGTATTTTGATTATAACCGACCCACCTAAGTCTTGGATATACCCCTTCAATGCTATGATAACCCAGCCCCAACCCCAAAGTCATAGGTTTGTTACTACTTACGGGTGAAGGTAAATCAGGCACCTTTGCCACGGTATTTTGTCGCGCAGGCAGTTTAAACCGTGCTAATAATAATGCTTGTTTTAAAGCTTTGGTTTCTTCTAATGGCTCTAAACCCTCTTTCAACAGCCTATAATTGTAATAAGCCAAACTGGCATCAAGTATTCTGCTTTTAGCTTCCTGATCAAAAGGCTGTAACAACGCAGCCAAATCCACATCTGAATTTCCCATAAGCTCGGTAAGCACAACCTTTTCTAGACCTAGCAGCTGTGAGATTTGATAATTCAACTTCCGTTGACTTGATGGCAAAAAACGTATCTTGCCAACAACCAAGTTTTTACCCACGGCAGCTCGTTGTGCATCAATATTCTGCAAGCGATGAAAAGCTTCTACGGGCAAATACCATGCATAACTATCATCCAAAAGCGGCTCATCAATAACCAATTCTAATAATCCAGACAACTGATAAGCACAATTTTCATTGAGGAAAAAGTAATCAAATTTTTGCCCCAGCACTTCCCAAACATGATAAATCAACAGTTGGCGCTGAGCTGCTGTGAGATTTAATTCATACTCCCACATATCACGCGATTCAAGCCTTGAGTACACCAAATCTTGGGTGTAATAATATTTATCAGAAAAACTTGCCTTATACCCGCCAAAAATACCTTTATAAATATAGCGCAGTGTCGACTCATCTTCTGGAACTAAGGCGCCATAATTCACTGCCGAATCAAACAAATCATTAGTTGTTTAGTTCCATATTCTTATGGCTTCAGTTATCATTTCCTAACAGGAGTTAA
>JAJFLD010000174.1 GCA_021772875.1 Ghiorsea sp.
CTTTCGGTTATCAACATCTTTAGCTCCATATTTTATCTTGGCTTACTTTTAACTGCATTCATGCTGTACTTAACAATGGAGCTTACCCCTGCAAGTAGGATGCTCACCCAAAATACAATTTTTAAACTCGCTTCTCTAAAAGGCGAGCCTGAATTTCAACCGCAAAAATTCATGACTGATATTCAAGGCATCGTCTTTTATTTTGAGGGCAAAGGGGCTGATGGGGCTTACATGAAAGTGATGTTAACCGACTCACGGCAGACACCACAAACACCCACCATTTATCTGGCCAAACGCGCAACCATCAAACACACCGAAACTGGCTTACACATTCAATTCTTTAACGGTACTCAGCTCAGTGGCGAGAAAACACAATTTCGCGTCACATCCTTTTCTCACTACAATCTTATGCTACCAGAGCAAATCGCTAGAGATCATCAAATCTCCTCCAGCGCATCGCCCATTTATATGGATACAGCAACCCTCTTGCATGCTTTAGATAAAAATAATGCCTCGGCAAGCGATGTTGCACAATGGCATTTCCGATGGGTCACTTCTTTGTCTGTTTTACTATTGTTCCTTTTTGCTGTGCCATTGAGCATGCAAGTAAAACGTGCCAAAACAAGTAGTGTATTTCTTGTTGCACTTACCATTATGGTTGCCATCAACCAAGCCGAACTCATTTTATTTCGTAAGATTGCAATGGATTTGCTTCCTTGGTGGTCATTATGGGCGGCTTTTACCTGCTTTTTCTTACTTGGAGGGTATTTATTTTATCTTGTACACAACTATGGAATCATGCGTATCCGTTGGCGAAAGAATTTTGCTTAAAGCATCAGCCGCTTACTTGATTCATATCGTGATAAACCTATCATGACCAAATGGTCATGTTCGCCTCATGCCAAAATAAGGCCACCAAGATAATATTCAGACCTAAAATGAACTTTAAAGCATATTACAACAGGGATATTACCCAACATCCATACACAGGAGCTTTAAATATGATTCAACGCCTGCTTATTTCATCTGCAATTATGTGTGTATTGGCACTACCATCCCTAGGCCAAGCCGTTGAAGCAAAATATAAATTAACACAAATCACAACAAGTTTAGAACATCAATCAGAAGATTTGGTGGCTGCCTGTTTGCTCCAAAACCCAAAATCAAGCAGTGCTTTGTACCAAATTTTAGCTTCAAATCTAGACGTCTTGCATCAGCAAGTCGATGGTATGCCCTTTGACGAACGCCGTTCCCGAGAGCTTATCATGGCTTATTCCTGGCTGCGCGTGATTGCAATCGATCTTAATCAACACGCATGGATAGGCGCTGCTATTGCTTCTAATCAAATGAATGGTGAAATCATTCGGTTCATCAATTACAACAATGCAAATCTTCGCGACATCGCATGGATGGATTATCTCGCCCGAGATTTAATGCTGCTAGGTAAGGAAGATAGCAATGATAATCTAAGCATTATTAATCTTCGTAAAAGCCAGCTGGTGCTAACATGGCAAAGGGTACGTAGTGAGTTAATCAAAGACTTTCATAACAAACCTATAACCATGAAAGGTGATCATCTTATGCGTCAAATCAAACAAGAAAAAAATATTGATCGCTTAATTCAATACGCCATAGATACACAAAATCTCATTGATACGGTGGAAAAGGTGACATGAAAAGAATTAAAAACATGGCTTGGATACACCCGTTTATCATCAGCAGCACACTCATTACACTTTCAGGCTGTGCTACTTATCATGCCCTACCTCTGGATCAACAACCTCAATTTATCAACACATTACAAGATATAAAAATTGATACAACACGCCCAGAATTCCAACCGCTGCCCACAGTTTGGAAACAACATCCTATCCAGCTTAGCAACGGGTTAGATGAAACAGAAGCTCTGCTTATCGCAGTGGCCAACAGCCCACAATTGAAAGCCGCACGCGCACAAATATTAGAAGCAAAAGCAGCCATGTATGCCGCAGGATTATTGCCTGACCCCCAATTGAGCTTGGCCTTGGACAAACCCAACAGCAACAATCAAAATTTAAAAACCGCAGAAAGTTTTGGTTTGGGCTGGGATGTTCAACAAGTCATCACACAACATTCCCGCCAAAATGCAGCCACTGCTCAAGAAAGCGCAACCTACCTCAACGTGTTATGGCAGGAATGGCAAATCATCCAACAAACACGCATATTATGGCGACGTGGTTTGGTGCAACAAAAACAATTATTTTTATTGCAGCAGCAAGCACAACAAGCTGAAACCACTTGGAAAAATCAACATGCTGCCTTGATCAACGGTAATGCTACTTTGGATCAAGAAGGCTTAGCATTGGCACCCATGATGGATGCACAATCCATGGTAGAAGAATCAAAGCGTCAGCTCAACAGCACCATGCAAGATCTGCATTTGCTCTTGGGCATCCACCCAAGTGTGACGATAACCTTAGAAAGCTCCGATGACCAAACCATGTTCGCCACACCTTTATCAGAAACACAATTGGCAAAAATCGTACCTGAATTAAGCAACAAACGACCCGACTTATTAGCCCTACAAGCAGGTTACCAAAGTCAAAACTATAAAGTTCGCGAACAAATTTTATTACAATTCCCATCCTTTAGTATTGGCCTCAACAAACTACGTGATTCAGCTGGTTTATGGTCGTTAGGCCCTTTTATCAACTTGAATCTGCCCATCCTTAATGGCAATCGCGGCAATGTCGCCATGGCACGAGCAACACGTATTCGCTTGCGTGATGAATATCAGCAGC
>JAJFLD010000175.1 GCA_021772875.1 Ghiorsea sp.
ACTGTTGCGACTGAAATTTTAATCAATACAGCGCGCGCTGCTGATCAAATTGCGCAGTGGGACATCATGGGCATCAAAGATACGATGATGCATGGTGCCAACTATGGCATGAACACCTTTGACCAAGATTTGTTGCGCTTATGGAAAGATGGCCGTATTGGTGAAGATGAAGCATTAAAAAATGCTGATGCTGTGAATGATTTACGTTTAAGCATGAAAATGGCGCGTTTGCAATCTGTAGAAGGTGAAGAAGGCGTGAGTTTGGATGATTTGACAAAAAGTAATACAGATTTGTCCATCTAAAATACGGCAAAAGGAGTTTCTATGAACGATTGGCATATGATTGACGACCTTTTGTTGGCTGCAAACAAATATGGTGCTTCAGATTTGATTATCAGAACAAATGATCGTGTTCGCATGCGTATTCATGGCGCAGTGATTACCATTTCACCTGACCAAGTGCCTGTGCGAAATAGAGCGCAAGTGAAAGAGATGGTTGAGCATATGCTGCAACATCACCATGAAGAAGTGGATCTTGAACAGCGCAAGAGTTTGGACTTTCATTATTCACTAGAAAATGTAGCACATTTTCGTATTCATATGATGCGTACCGGCGGTGACTTTGGCATTGTTGCACGTATTATCCCTAAAAAAATCCCAAGCTTTGAAGAACTTCACCTTCCGCCAGTGATTCGAGAAATTACAGAAAATAGAAATGGTTTGGTGATTATTGCTGGGGCAACAGGTTCGGGCAAAAGCACCACCATGGCTTCGATGTTGAACTATGTGATTAGCCATCGCCAAGTGCATATTGTGACCATTGAAGATCCGCTCGAATTTCGTTACAGCGCGGCCAAGAAAGGTACTGTTTGTCAACGGCAGTTGGGTGAAGATGTGGCAACGTATGCCGATGGTTTGTCGGATGCACTTCGCGAAGCCCCTGACATTATTGTTGCAGGTGAAGCGCGAGATCGCGAAGTGATTCAACTGGCGCTACAAGCTTCAGAAACTGGGCATTTGGTGATGGTGACTGTACATGCAACCACAGCAGTAGGCACGATGCAGCGATTGATGTCGGCCTTTGCTTTGGATGAGCAAGATGCAATCCGTGAGCGATTGGGGCAAAATCTTCGTGCGATTGTGGTGCAAAAACTCTTGCCGAAAAAAGATGGTAAAGGGCGTATAGCAGCCATAGAAATAATGATTTGTAACTCGGTCATACGCCATTATATTCTTGAAAACCGTTTTTCAGATATTCCTAAATCTATGGAAGAGGGCGCTACGATTTATGGTAGCCAATCGTTTGACCAACACTTAAAAAAATTGGTCGAAGACGATACTGTTGAATATGAAGAAGCTTTGGCCAATGCCGTACAGCAAGAAGATTTTGTCATGCGTTTGGGCAGAGATACTGAAGTTTAAGCAACAGGAGAAAACGTGCCAAGTTTTGATATTGTATGTGAAATTGATTTGCAAGAAATGGATAATGCTGTGAATCAAGTGAAAAAAGAAATTACCACCCGTTATGATTTCAAAAATAGTAAAGCATCGATTGTTTTGGAAGATGGTGTGGTTAAATTGACAGGTGATAATGTTAACAATCTCAACACCGTCGCTGAATTGCTGCGAGCAAAAATGGTGCGTCGTAAACTTGTACCTACATCGTTGGAATACGGTGATGTAGAAAATGCAACGGGTGATACTAAGCGGCAAAGTATCAGCATCAAACAAGGTGTTGATCAAGAGTTGGCGAAAAAAATTGTAAAACTTATCAAACAAGAGAAAATGAAAGTACAAGCTGCTATTCAAGGTGACCAAGTGCGTATCACGGGTAAAAAACGTGATGACTTGCAAGAGGCTATGGCACTGGTACGTACAATGGATGCTGATCGCCCTTTAAATTTTACCAACTTTAGAGATTAAATAGGTGGCACATCAAAGACCGCTCAAAGCTGTAGCTTTGATGGGTGCCACAGGCACGGGAAAATCTGCTTTGGCTTTGAATTTGGCAGCAGAGCAGGATAATTGCATTATTTCGTGTGATTCCATGCAGCTTTATCGGGGGCTGGACATCGGAACCTCCAAAGCAAGTGCCCTGGAGCAGCAGCAAGTACGGCATGCACTTATCAATTGTGCGGACATTGAAGATGTTTGGAATGCGCAGCGTTGGGCAAATGCAGCCTTGGCTTTAATTGAAGCGGAAAACAAACAAGGTAAAACCCCTTTGATTGTGGGTGGTACAGGTTTATACCTCAAAGCTTTGACGCAAGGTTTTGCTGATGTACCAGCTGAGACAGAAGGTGTGCGCCAACACTTTGAAGCCATACAACAGGTTTTGGGCACAGCCCACCTTCATTTGCAACTGCAAGCTGTTGATGCACCTTTAGCAGCACGACTAGAGCCGCAAGATACACAACGTATTATTCGCGGTTTAAGTGTTTTTGAGAGCACGGGTGTTCCGTTGTCGGTTTGGCAAGCAAAACAATCACAAGTGAAAAAAGATGCAGAACATCAATTGGCATGCCCAGTATTTGTTTTAGAGCTGCCGCGCGATGTGCTTAGACAACGCATTGCTGTGCGTTTTCAGCAAATGATGGATGTTGGTTGGTTGGCCGAGTGCCAATGGTTATTGGCCTTGCAGTTGCCAGATACACACCCTGTGATGCGGGCGGTGGGTTATCGTCAGCTGCTGAATCATTTGAATGGGGTGTGCACGCTAGAGCAAGCCGTTGAAGACGGTATTACCGCAACACGGCGGTATGCTAAACGCCAGCGCACATGGTTTAATAATCAAACACCTAATGCTATACGCGGCAATAGCGAGATGCTTTTTGATGGTTTAAGGCAGCAAATTACTCGTTAACTTGTTCGGTTTCAATGTGGCCACGGCGAATGCTTTGGATAGCAAATGTTTTTTGGCTTATGCCATATTCGTTAAAATAATAGTTACCACTGATGGCAGGAAATTCAACAGTTGTTATCAATGCAGCAATAGCATCTTGACCTTGAAGCCCAAGCCTTGAACCCAGAAATGCGATGTTCATGGCAGTGTCATAGGCTAAGGCAAATAAGGGGTTAATATCATCTTGTTCCCAAACAATGCGGTATTGGTTGATCACATCTAAAATGGTTTGATCAGGTTGGCTAACGCTGGTGGTTGGGGTTGCAAAAGATGCATGGCTTAAATACCGACCATCATCATCCATCAGATGCCCATCAAACCAGCGGTAACTCCCATACAATGATACATCACGGATATCGGCGTATGCCAGTTGCCCTGCAAGCACAGATACCCGCTTGCCTGTAGCTGCAACATAGATGTTATCAAAACTAAGTGGCATTTTAATGTCCATTTCACGCTCAGGGCTAAACAATTGTAAGTCTTGCTCTAAAACAGCAAGAAGTGCTTCATCATCCGTTGCTTCACGCATGGTTATCAAGGCAGGCCTAATGTCGAAAACATCTTCCTCCAACTCAACAACATCAATAATTTCACCACCAGCATTGCTAAAAGTTTGTGCAAAAGCTGCAGCTTCTTCGTATTCGCTTTCTGTATACCCATGTAGGATTACAGTCCTCATTTTTCCAGCTTTGATGGCTTGTCTGGCCATAAAATTGGCCTGTATAGTTTTGGCCAAGCTATGTATGAATAAAGCTGGTGAATCTTCGGCAAGTTGAACTTGATTGGCTAAAGCAATTACAGGTATATCTTCAGTGAGATAGGGTAAGAGAGCTTGGGTATTAGAACTTAACAAAGGGCCAATAATCCATTGTGAACCTTGTGATAAGAGCTGATGGTATGCACCCACACATTGGTTTGCATCGCCGGCTGTATCTTGAATGCGTAAAACGATGCTGTTTTCAAATTCACTTCGGCTCATGGCCAGGCGAATACCTTGCAAGGCTTGTTGTCCATATGCCGCATATTTTCCCGTTAACGGCAGAAGGATACCAATAACAGTACGTTCACCTTCGCTTTCTGCCCAATGTTGCACAATCGCTCTTTCAGGGCTATCAGGCATGTCCATTTCCAGTACTTTGGCAACCATACGTACAGCATGGTAATCACCTACCATCAAACGCTCGCGGGCAAAATAACGGTAAAAGCTTGCCTGTTCGGCTGTTAAGGGATGATTTGATTGGCGCAGTTGTAATACATATTCTAAAGAAGTTGCTTTGGCAGCTTGAGCTAACCAAATATCCCGATTCTGCACATCATGTTTTGATGCAGCCAACAGCCATTCAAATTTTGATTGTTGGGAGACATGATCAAGCAAAGGCTGTGCTGTGGTGATATCATCGGCAAGTGTGTAGGCACCCACCACGGGCTGTCTCAGCACATCCGTAAGCGCGATGATGGCTTCTTCATGGTTTTCAAGCAAAAGCCATTGTTTGGCGATGGTTAGATAAATATGTGGTAAATAAGGGTGTTCTGGCCATTGTTCTACAGTTTCAGCTGCCACTTGAAAGGCATCGGCACGTTCGAATTCAAACAGTAATTCGGCATAATAAAGGGCTGCCAAACCTTGGTTTTGTGGTGAGAAATTTGGGTCTTGGCTGATGGCAAGCAATTGCTCTAGTGCGGTGGTGGCAGGGTTTTCAAAGCGAGCTTGCCTCACCAAGGCATCAATGGGTTGTTGCTCTTTTTTGTTGATTTCAGCCAAGACTTTGGCTTGTGCTGCGGCTTTTTGTTCTGCTTCATGTTGTTGGTCAAGATGAATGGTCTCTTTTTTGCCGCCACCACAGCTGGTAAGCAGCAGTAGGCTAAGCATGATTGCAGAAGTTAAGGAAAATGGATAAGCTGACTTTATCATGGATACGCAAACTAAACCCAAACAGCAAATCGGTAAACTTTTCATCGTCGCCACACCCATTGGCAACCTTCAAGATATGACTTTTCGAGCCGTAGATACCTTAAAAAACGTCGATATTATCGCCGCAGAAGATACACGAACAAGCCGAAAGCTACTGGATTTTTACGCTATCAATACGCCCATGATGCCTTGTCATGACCACAATGAGGCTAAGGCAGGCTTACAAATCATGGCCTTGTTGGAAGAGGGTAAAGATGTAGCATTGATTTCAGATGCTGGCACACCACTCATCAATGATCCTGGTTATCATGTGGTGCATTTGTTGCGAGCAGAGGGTTTTGATGTGGTCACTATTCCTGGAGCCTGTAGCCCCATTGCCGCGCTTGCAGCTTCAGGCTTGCCAACAGATATTTTTACCTACCTTGGTTTTTTGCCGCGCAAAGGCAAAGCCAGAATGGATGCTTTTAACACCATCCAAGTTGCTTCACATACCCAAGTGTTTTTGGAATCACCCAAACGCATTCTCAAAACCCTTCAGGGATTACAAGCCTTGCCTCAAATGGGGGAGCGCCCTTGTGTGGTTGGGCGAGAGCTCACCAAATTGTATGAAGAATTTATTTCAGGTACTTTAAATGAAGTAGTGACACATTTTACAACATCTGCTGGCCGTGGCGAAATGGTGGTGATGATGGGTGCAGGAGAAACATTGGTTGTTGATGATGCTATGATTGCACAAGCTTTAGCAGTGAAAAAAGATCAAGGTTTATCCGCATCCGCATCGGCTAAAGAAGTTGCGCTTGCTTTGAATGTTTCGCGTTCACGTGTGTATGCTTTGCTGCACCCTGCCGCAGAATAAAATGAGCACCCAAAAGGGCAAAAAAGCTGAAGATGCTTCTTGTGCTTATTTAAAAAAAAATGGTTATAAAATTCTAGAGCGAAACAAAAGGCTGGGGCGCGGCGAGCTTGATATTGTTGCGCTTGATGATGATGTATTGGTGTTTGTTGAAGTTAAAGCACATCAACAACGGGACGCTAGTTTATGGGCGATGCATCCAGATAAATGTGAACGTTTTGTTTCAGCGGCCAATGTTTGGTTGGGTTTAAACCAAGATTATGCCTCATACCAATGTCGATTTGACTTGATGATTGTAACGCCGCGAAAAGTAGCATGGTTTCCCCATCACATTGAACATATGCTGGACGTGATTCGATTATAAATCATTTAAGCCTGATCAAGCACCGCCGTGGCTTTGAGCGCGACAAACAAAGTGTTGATTTGTTCTTCGGATAATAAACCACCTTCATATTGTTGAATGAAAAATACATCCACAATACGCTCACCAAAGCTTGAAATAGCAGCGCTATGAATATCATAACCGGCATGGGTGATTTGATAGGTGAGCTCTGCCAATAAGCCTGGTCTGTCTGCGGCTGTCACTTCAATTGCAGTTTGTTGGAAGGAGGCATAGGGCAGGATGCGCACACGGGCGGGTACCCGCTTCATGAGCACATTGGCACGAATTTTTGGTACTTTGGGTGCTGTCAGCGGTTTATTATCTTCAAGCGCAGTAAGGATACGCGATGTTAAACGCTGCAAATCATCATGTTGCACAATCGGTCGTTTTTTATTGTTTTGGACATGGAAAACATCCAAAATTTTATTATTGGGTAAGGCAAAAGCATGGGCGGCAACCACACTGACTTGACCTGCTGCAATCACTGCGGCCAATTTTGCAAACAATGCCTTTTTTTCATTGGTTGCAACGATAATCATGGTATCACATCTATCGTGATCGATATAATAACCCACTGCATGTGCAGATTGATTGCTCAGCACACCCGTTTTACCAAATAACTCGGCAATGGGTAAGAGTTGGTTGGGGGGGAAATGTGCAATGCAGTGTTTGGGTAAATCTTGCAATATGTCTTTTATGTTTTCTGGGTTGTCTGCAATTTTTAAGGTGCTCTCAATGCGTGTTTGTTGCTGTTGGGCGAGCAATTCTGGATTGATGGTTTTGCCCATCAAAGCATATTGTGTTTTGTAATACAGTTGGTGAAGCAATGAACCTTTCCAATCATTCCAGACATTGGGGCCCACCGCTGAAATATCAGCAACGGAGAGGCAAAGTAAGTAATTAAGGCGTTCCATGCTGCCCACTTTATCTGCAAAGGTTTGAATCACTTCGGGGTCGGATAAGTCAAAACGCTGTGAGGTGACAGCCATCATCAAATGTTTACGCACCAGCCATGCAACCAATTCAGCACCATCTTGGGTTAAACCAATGCTTAAACAAAAGTCGCGGGCCAGCACTTCACCATTTTTAGAGTGATCACCAGCCATGCCTTTGGCAATATCATGGAAAATAAGTGCAAGGTATAATAAATCAGGGCGCTTAAGCAGGTGTGATACTTCTTGGGCAAGCGGTAAACGCGCTTCTCTATCGCCGTGTTTCATGTTTCTCGCTTCGCCCACGGCGCGAATGGTATGTTCATCTACGGTGTAGGCGTGGTATTGATTGAACTGACCCAAACCTACAACTTCACGAAAAGCAGGAATGATTAAACCCAATACACCCGTATCATTCATTTCTTTGAGTGCCCAAGCCACGTTTCTTGGGTGTCTTAAAATGCGGAGGAACATGGTATGTGATTCAGGGTTTGCGCGGAATGCATCATCCATATAAAGCGGGGCATCTTCGCGAATTTGGCGCAATGCTGCACTACTTAAGCGGCGATGATCTTGTTGGCCAAGGTTGAAAATACGCAATAGATTTAAAGGGTCATTTTTAAATACATCGTCGTGTTGCAAACCAACTTTATAACCAGTCAGGGTGAAACCATGTTCGATATTTCTACAGCGGCGGAAGATAGGTGGATTAAGTTGTTCATCAATATCTTGAAGCAATAAACCCGATACACGTGCAATACGACCTGCTTTGCGGAAGTATGTTTTCATCAAACCATCCACTGCGGGTAGATGGCCTATGGCTTTATATCTCAAGCTTTCAGCAAGTGCGACTTGCTGCTCAAAGGATAAGCGGTCGTTGGGGCGTTTGGTTTGCAAATGTAAACCTACACGACAACGCCATAAAAAATCTTGGGCAGAGCTTAAGTCTTGCATTTCGCGGCTACTGATATGATTTTCACGCACCAAATCTTCAATGTTTTCAGCATTAAACCATGCTTTGCTTATCCAAAATACCGATTGCACATCACGCAAACCACCTTTGCATTCTTTGATGTCTGGCTCCATCATAAAAGCACTATCACCCGTACGCTGGTGACGCAGTTGATGTTCATGAAGTTTGGCAGCGACAAATTTTTTACGCTGTTTTTTGAAAAACAACTGTATTTTCTGCTTTAAGTCGTGGAAAACATCACCATCACCATGCAAAAGACGCATTTCTTGTGCAGCCGTTGCAGAATTCCAATCTTCTTTGATATGAGCAATGGTTTCTTTGCTATTGCGCACGGCATGGCCAATTTTGGCGTTCATATCCCACATCACATACAAAAACTTTTGAATATCATCATGCATATCTTTGCTGACATCATGAGGCACTAAAAACCAAACATCCCAATCCGATTGCGGAGCAAGCTCACCACGGCCATAACCACCAACAGCTGCAAAATCGACTTGTTTGCATGTTTCAGGGGCCACTTGCTGCCAAATATGAATCAGAATATGATCAACACCATGGCACATCATACGTACCAGTGTTTCACCACTTTCTTCAGCTTGAAAAGCGACTTCCACATCTTTGTAGAGCTGAGCCAGTGATGTTTTACCATAGCTTATAAGTTCTTGATTATGTTGACTCATAGGTTGTCACCTTGGGGTAATAAAATAGTATCTTTGGCGGTTTTAGATAAGTTTGGGTAATCGGTGGTGTAATGTAGGCCTCGGGATTCATGGCGTTGTTGGGCGCTGCGTATCATCAATTCCGCAAGCAAAGCGAGATTGCGTAATTCGAGTAGACTGCGACTTAAAGGATGTTGCCAATAATAAGAGGCAATCTCTTCGTGGATAAGCACCAACCGTCTTCTGGCGCGCCGTAAACGCTCAGATGAGCGCACTATGCCAACATAGTTGGACATGATGGCACGAATTTCATCCCAGTTTTGTTTGATTTGAACACGCTCTTGTTCTGGTACTACGCCACTACTATCCCAAGCTGGAATAGAGACATTTGCAAAAGAGACATCTGTTTGGCAAATAAGGGCGACACAACGATCGGCCATCACCAAACATTCTAATAAAGAGTTGCTGGCAAGGCGATTTGCCCCATGAAGGCCTGTGCAAGCGGATTCACCAATGACAAATAAACAATCGATATTGGTTTCACCAGCAACAGTTGTTTGCACACCACCACACATATAATGCGCAGCAGGCACCACAGGCACGTGTTGTTCACACATATCTATGCCAATGCTCAATAATCTGCGATGAATATTAGGGAATTGGCTGAGGATTTTTTCTTTGCCCAAATGTTGTACATCAAGATACATGCAATCATCGCCACTTTTTTTGATTTCATGGTCGATTGCGCGTGCCACAATGTCTCGGGGAGCGAGTTCTCCACGTTTGTCGTAATCAAAGGCAAAACGACGGTTGCGTTTATCCACCAAATACGCGCCTTCACCACGCAAAGCTTCAGTGAGTAGGGTGGTGGAACCATTGGGGTTATACAAACAAGTTGGGTGAAATTGCATGAATTCTAGATTCATCACTGGGCAACCTGCGCGCCAGGCCATGGCAATGCCATCACCTGTAGCAGCATGGGGATTGGATGTATAACGATACACTTTTCCCGCACCACCAGTGGCTAAAATCACATGTTTGGCCGCGATAGTGAATACATCACCTTGCGGGCTGAGGATATATGCACCAAGGCAACGGTTGTTTTGTTGGTGGATGCCAAGCTTTTGGCTGGTGATCAAATCAACGACCATATGGCGGCGAAAACATCTAACATGGGGATGTTCATGCACATGTTTGAATAAAGTTTCACCAATGGCTTTGCCTGTGGAGTCTTGAACATGGGCAATGCGGCGATAAGCATGTCCACCTTCACGGGTGAGATGCAGCTTGCCATTTTCTTGGTCGAAGGGTGTGCCAAGGGTGAGAAGTTCGTCAATGATTTGATGCCCAGAGGCTACGATTTCACGCACCACATCTTCATGGCACAAACCAGCACCAGCTTGCACTGTATCTTCAATATGGGCGGCAATGGAGTCGTGTTTATCTACAATAGCGCCTGCAATGCCACCTTGGGCTTGCCAAGTATTCGAATCGGTAACATCAACTTTATTCACCAAACACACCTGACCATGTGCTGCCAAGCGATGTGCAGCCATCAGCCCTGCGGCACCGCTGCCGATAATCAGGTAATCACAATGGTGTATGGTGCCTTGTTTCACAGATGACTTGGATGACATGGGCAGAGCTTAATAGCTATTGCTTCGGATTTCACCTTAAAAAGAGTGAAAAAAGGCTGTTCTTTAAAGTTGTACAATCAAGTCCATGCTATTTTATTTAAGTTGTTATTTTGATGTTTGTTTTCTGTACCATAAAAAAAGGCCTGCCAGCAATTGATGCATAGGGCAGGCCTTTGGATGTTTTGTTATAGGTGTTAGTCGATAATCACGGCTTCTAGGCGCTCCATATCATTGACCACGCGCCAATGGCCTTCTCCAGCCTCAACACGTTGCTCCCACATTTGTAATCTATCCATGTATTCGCGTGGATCGACGTTGTCAGAACGCAATTTGGTAACATTGAGTGCCACTACATTGTAGCCTGGCATTTGTAATGCAATATCACGGATATAACCTTTCTTTAATTCTTCTTTCAAATCAGAGAAAATAAGAATGGTTTTTTTGCCCACATCTGCCTCATTCAAGAACTCAACACCTTGCAAGATGCCACCTGTAATATCGGTGTAAGCGCTTGGTTTCACTTCCTTCACAAAGGTGTCTACCTTTTCTTTGAATTGACGCTTTTGGCGATTGGCAGCGCTAGGGCGATCATCAAATGTGGCTTTGGCAATCAAATCCTTTTCACTAAAACTTGCCGTGTCCACGCGTGCTACGGCAAAGGTGTCGCCAGGGTTAAGTTTTGCCAAGGTGTAGTTGATGATGTTTTGCGCTTTGATGAGCTCTTCAGTATAGGTGCCAGAGGTGTCGAGCAACATATAAACACCTTTGGTATGGTTTGGTGCTTCTTCGCTCGTGCAACCAGCGATAAGCGCTGAGGCAACGATGATGCGTATCATATGTTTCATATTATACCTCCTTCAAGGTTTGTGTTTGTAGCGGAGAAAATGATTTTTTTTCTTGTTTATGTTGTTTAAACATCGATTCAACCCACAATGGTATGAAGATGATAAGATCATAGCTGCTGGTGAACATACGCCCTGCATAACCAGCTGTATTTGCCAGCATGGTAAAAACAAATGCGAGAGCTCGAAGTGCAGCGGTGGCTGCAATGCCTAATACTGTGCGTGAAGCATGGATAAATGATTCAAGTGGAATAGCCACAAAAACAAGTGCAAAGGGTAGAATAAAACCCATACCCATTTGTGCCGCAGTGGTGATCCAACGATCAGAAAGACCAGCTGCACCCATAGCATTGCTCAGCAAAGAAGCGCGCAGAGCAGCATCATCTTGTGCCAACACTTCACGCATATAAGCAAGCCCAGCTTCCACGCTAGCAAGCGTGAGTAGGATACCAAAAGTAATCCAAATCATATTGATGCGCATAGAGTCTTTCATTGAAGCAATCACAGGGAATAGGCGTGTGATGCGTAAGCTCTCCATCAGGAAAAGACCCATCGCTACTTCAACAAGAATAATAACCAAAGCAGCAATATTGGCTACTTTATAACCCATCATCATGCTGCTACCACCTACCATTTCTTGCATAGGTCGCGCAATCAAGTTGAAGTTAATCATCGCACCACCAATAGCGATGGCAAGCACAAAGCCAGCAACAAAAAACTGCGTTAAAGAAGATGAAGAGAGTGTTTTTTTGGCAGTGTCGGTCTCTTTGATGATCTTCTCATAGTTTTCCATTTGTCTGTCCACCACACGGGATCGCTCCATCAAAGCATTCAAATGTTGATCGACTTGTTTTAAGTCGCCATCCATTTCTCGCCAAGCAGGCAACATTTTTTTGAGCAACATATGCCGCTCGCGGCTAGCCGTGCGGTATGTTTCAAGTGTTTTTTCATGGTTTTTGTTCATCGAATCATGAATGCTCTCTAAAATTTGCCCCACCATAGGATCACTTTTGGTGGTTGATATTTTCGCTACAGCATCCACAGCCTTAGACCACCCTGGCACTTCAGGCGGCACTTCAGAGCTTTCTTTATAATCCTCATCAATCCGCGTCACCACATCGCTTATTTTGCGATGCAGCGTCGGGTATTCGGCTAAATCCTTCTCAACAATCTGATTGATACGCTCAAATTCACGCTCAATTTCATGTTCAGAGGCTTCGCAACCTGCGGCAATCAACACTTCAGTGTTGCGTTGAGCCAATTTGGTTTCTGCATGGCGTAAAGACTCAGAAGCTTGTTCAAAAGCACCTCTTGCCAATGAAAAAACAGCATCAAACATTTTGTGCATAGGTTCTCTTGCTAAGTAAGCAAGGGCAACAATCATCACACTCCAAATAACAGCGGATATTGCAGCACTTTCTGACCATAGTAGGTATATTTCTGAAAATGACATCTAAACCCTCCTTGTAAGCTAGTCTTGCTAGCTTCACTGGTGATATCTAAGTTAGGAAGTTGTAAGGTCAGCCACACAATTGATGTTACCAGCATCACACGTATGTTGAGGGTGTTGCTTTTAAGCACGCTTATGGCTGGTTAGAGTTCAAGTTGTAGCTGAGGAAGGGGATGGATGTATAAATATATAGGGTTAGCTTGTTTTTTTCTGGTTTTGATTTGGTCGGCCATCCATCCCAAAGACTATTTTACTTGGATTTTGGAAGTCGCACCTGCCATCATCGCTTTGATCATTGTAGTGGTGACATATCGGAGCTTCCCACTCACGCCGTTGCTGTATGTGCTAATATTAAGCCATTGCATCATTCTAATGGTGGGTGGGCACTACACGTATGCCGAAGTACCGCTCTTTGATACGCTCAAAGATGTAATGGGTTGGCAGCGCAACAACTACGACAAGGTAGGGCATTTTGCCCAAGGTTTTGTTCCTGCGATAGTGGCAAGAGAAATTGTAATCCGAAAAGGCATTATTCTCTTTCCTGCGTGG
>JAJFLD010000176.1 GCA_021772875.1 Ghiorsea sp.
AACAACCGCGGGGATTTAATCGTGCCGCCATTTTCTATCACCCAAGACCTTAATTACGCGTTTAACAATTCCCTTACAGCAATGCATCCTGATATGACAAAGCTTCCGCTCGGCGAGCTTTTGGTGACATGGGATACGATAGAGTTAGGTGTTCGCCACGTATATATGCGCAAATTTAATTCTCTTGGTTTCGCGCTAAGCTCAGCCGACCAACTCGATACCAACCAAACATATACTGTCATCAACAAAGAAGACCACGGACTTCCCGATATTGATGCAAATGCAAATGGAGATGTCGTTGTAGCCTGGGGAGGGCAAAGTGATGGTTACGGTCAAATTGGCATTACTTATCGCACCTTCAATACCAATGATGTAAACAAATTACTTTTGCCTGAACAGTGGCTTGTTAATCCTGCCGTACGAGGAAATAATACTTCGGCACGTGTTATGGTTGATATTGAGGATACAGGAAAAATTGCGGCAACATGGGTAGAAAAAGGCGGAAATCCTGTAAGGCAGTCTTCCTATCTAAAAACATATCAACCCCGCTTAGCCTCTTGGGGAACTCCACTTCCACTCAAATACACCTCGCCTCAAGGGCAGCAAGCCGTCAACGACATTACCTCAGTACCAATTTTCATAAGCCCTACTCATATTTTTGTAAGTTGGGGCAGTGCGATGCCCAATGGCAGCACTTATATTGTCGGACAAGTTGTTGATGCTAATAGTAAGGCTGTTTCACCGCCATTTGCCCTCTCATCTTCGGCGACTGCCACAGTAAAAAGGCCTGCCATTGCAGCTGATCGCATACACAATCAGCATAATATATCTGTGACTTACGAAACGACGACCTTAGGAATACCTATGCAACACTCCCAGAAGATATATATTTTTCCATAAAACTTATTGGGTATTTATGCTTAGAAGCTCTCGCTTATGGCAGGTTTCCTTATCACTGAGCTGCTGCTGCCTATTAATAAACTGCGCTCCGACAAGCGAGCCTCCAACGAGCAGCTCTCCATCGAATTTTGAGAAGCTTATTGTGGCGACGCCCCCTTCCGTGAGATGCAATGATGGCAGCCCTGTAGCATATTACTTTCAACCGGGGTCAGGAGCGGCTGTACATGATTGGATTATACACCTTGGTGGCGGGCTGCGCTGCTCATCAATAGCTGAGTGTGATTCAAAATCAAAACGAGGGTCTGATCTCATGTCCTCATACGCCTGGGCCCAAACCATCATTGGTGATGGTATTTTATCTGATCAATACAGTAACAATCCACAGTTTTCTCAAACAAATCATGTCTACCTAAAACAATGTAGCTCTGATGGCTGGACTGGCCAAGCCCCTGTCATCAACGGCTCTTACTACTTTCAAGGGTCTAATATATTCAAGCTTATTATAGCTGATCTAAAAACATTCCATGGATTAACGCTCGCTACACGTGTCTTATTTAGTGGCTCATCCTCTGGGTCCCAAGGCGTACTTCAGCATCTAGACTGGCTTACCGATGCTCTGCCACAAGCACAAGTCAAAGGTGTTATTGATGCGGGTTATTTCGTCGACACATTGCCGTTGGACACAGCACTTGATAGACCCTCAACATTAGCTGTTAAGTACATAAAACTTCATCATACTTTTATTGATTTAACATGCCAATCCGCATATCCCACAAATCCAGAGCAATGCCTACTGCCTGAAAATATTATGCCCTACATCACCACACCACTTATGGTTCGTCAGTCTCTTTATGATCGTTTAATTCTGGAAAAATTTGGTTCTATTGAGCCATATTCTCCAAGTGCCATTATTTATAACACACAATATGCTGCCTTAATTAAAAATAGTATGTTAAGTTACCCCGTTATTTATTTAAATAATGATAAATCTCATAGCATCATGGATAACAGCGCATTTTTCAAAAAGAAAATTAGATCCATTAATTTTCAAGATTACTTAAGCGACTGGTTTTATCTTAAATCAAATGTGGGCCAACTAATCGAGTAACATGAATATTTATAGAAATTTTTCTAGAGTAAGATCAGGCATCATTCACTTTATGTTAGGGCGCGCTGTGATGATTATATCCGCAGTTGCCGTATCACTGATGGTGATTAGAGGGTTAAATGTTGTTGAGTTTGGGCAATATGTCGCTCTCTTAGGCTTAATGCTGGTTCTTAGTTTAATAAGCGATATGGGTATCAGTCGCATCCAGCCTCGATTCTTACCTGAGTTATTTGTGGCTAAAAACTTCCATGGCCTTATCTCATTAATTCGTGGCGTAGCGTGGGCAAGAGCAAGCCTACATGGTCTTATTTTACTCCTCGTATGGCTGCTCTCCCCCATATGGACACACTGGTTAAATATTAATCTTAATCCCGATGTGTTATTACCATTTATCATTTACACTTTTTTTTACGCACTCAACGCTCAAACCCAACGTACATTGCAAGTTTTACTGATGCAGAAACAATCAGCGAAACTTGTATCCTTCGAGTGGCTCTTAAAAGTCACCTTGTTATTTGGATTATATCAGGGTGCAGATAGTTTTATTTTGGCAGATATTTTTTGGATACAAGCTGCCGTGACATGCCTTGCATTCATCATTGGTCAAGGCATCTTATGGGTAAAAGGCAACAAGTTAGACTTTGAAAATGAGACACCTAAAACAACACCTGAAAACATTAAAAACATAACCCAGTTTGGATTAAAAAACTGGTTGCAAAGTTTGATGGGGGTTCCGCTGACTCCGGGTGCTGCTCGTTTGTTCATTGCAACCTTTGCCGGCGCCATTTCAGCTGCACACTTAGGTTTTGCATACACGATGATGCAGTTAATGCAGAGGGTATTACCATCTAAAATGATTATGCAAGCCATTGAGCCCGTATATATTGCGCGCTACCGAGAATCTGGTGATTTTAAAGAATTGAATAACATGGCTTCTCTGGTCCTCAAGCTTAATTATTTCATATTATTACCCCTATTGGTTTGGTTTCCTCTTGGCTCGGCAGGCGTACTTGATTGGGTTTCAGCAGGAAAATATTCGGATGCAGGCTGGATAGTAGCCGCCTTAATTTTTATTTTTATGCTTGAGAACCACAGGATGGCACTGCAGGTGTTGAGTAATGCTGTAGATCAAAGTTGGTTATTGGTAAAAAGCAATTTCTGGGCAAATGTTTTGCTACCCTTTTATATTGGCTTTATCGCACTGTGGGACATCATGGGGTTATTGGTTGGGCTAGCCATGATTTCAGCATTTCGTAACACCTATCTCATCCATCAATTACGCAAAAATAGTTTCAATTACCTTCAAGATTGGGCTTTCTTCAGCAGAATGATATTATCTGCCTGCTTTGCAACAGCAGCCTTGTTTTTACTCACGCCACACTTGGCTGACCTTTCTGGCAGCCTTATAAGTTTAGCTACAAGCGCCTTTATATTTTATGCCTCGGGTTTGCTGTTCAAGTTTTTTAACACGCAAGAACGTGCCTTAATGAACAAGACCCTTGGCAAGAAGTTATTTTTTTGGTAAAGCCTGATACCATTCACCCTTATTAAAATTTTACACTTAAAATAACTACGCTATTTAAAATACATAGATTATTTTATTATATCTCCAAGAGGCACTCTCAATGTTAGATATGACCACCATAAAAAAACAAATTCTCGTTTTACTGGCCTTAACTTTTAGCAGCGGGCAAATTTTCGCTGAGGATTGGTTGCCGGTCAAAGATGTGGATTTAAGGATCCAAGAAAACAGCGCTTTAGATTTTTCCAAAATGTTTCCTGTCTATACCATCAGTGAATCAAACCGTTTACAAACCACGGCGGATGGCCACCTTGGCAACAATCAGGGCACAAGTCAGCGCATGTTTTGTGCCGTTGAATCGTTCATCAAACCCCGTGGGGGATTCCCCAACAAAGCGGATGCCGATGATTTAGCAACAGAACTACACCGTCGTGGTTACAACTTTGTTCGCTTACACATGCTCGATATGGCTTTGATGGCAGGTGCGACAAAAGACTTTGGCTTCAACGAAAAAGAAATGGATAAGATGTTTTATTTGATTTCAGCTTTGCAGAAAAAAGGACTCTACATTGAGCTTGATGCAGAATCCTCATGGAATGGTGGATACAGCGACGTTCATTTTCCATTCCAAAAAGGGAAACATGCAATGCAGCTCGAGGTTTACCTTAGTGCTAGCGAAAGGGAACACTGGAAACAATTGGTAAAAGCACTCCTGATGAGAAAAAACCCTTACACAGGTTTACCATTATTGCATGACCCAAGCATTGCGCTGATTACCTTGATTAATGAAATGGGATTTTACAAACAATTAAGGAAATTTGACCTTAAATCCAAGTTATACCCGCAAAAAACGTCCCAACGCCTTGATACAGCATACCAAACTTGGTTGCAGAAAAAATATTCCACAGTCAATGCATTACAAAAATCTTGGGGCTTGTTATCACCTGATAGCTTTGCTGATGTTACTTACACATTTGAACCCAATACAGCCACGCAACAAGCTGATTTAACCGCATTTATTTATGAGACTGAAGTTGTTGTACAACAAGAAATGATTGATTTTCTGCGCAACTTAGGATTTAAAGGCTTGATTACAAATTTAAACTCCAGCAAAGAAATCCTCTCTGGCTCAGCTCGGAATCAATTGGACGTGGTGACCCTACATGCCTACCATGACCACCCTCGCAAAGAGAACACGGGCAACGGCAAATCTTCGCCTGCACGCCGTCAAAACAATTCAAGTTCCATTAGCGACCAATTACAATATGCTCGTCAAATTAGCCCTAATAGGCTAAAAGACAAACCCTTTATCGTTGATGAATACAACCACCCTTTCCCAAACCCTTGGCGCAGAGAGGCTGGCATTGTTTTCCCTGCTTTTGCGGCATTTAATGACTGGGATGGAATATGTCGTTTTGTGAATCCTGTACACCTCGCGTATAAGCAAACAAATGATATGAATGCCATGATAAGTGCATTTAACGTCGGCATGGATCCTATTGCCAGAGCTGGCGAAGTATTGTCAGCATTATTGTTTCGTAGAGGCGATGTAGATGTTGCCCGCTGGCAAGCAGAGTTAATCATGAATCAAAAAGCACTGATGCAAAAAGATATCAATGAGGCATGGCCAGATGCCATATCTTCATTAAGTTTAAGTATGGCCCTTTCAAGCTCTTGGCAAGATAAACTCGCCACACAGGTCAACTTCACTTCGCCAGATGCGAAGGTAATCGCTGTGCCCATAAACAAAGTCTTATCCGACCAAGAGGGTACTCTAAATAAGATCATGGGGCGCAAACACCAAATTTCAGGTGAAACTGATATGGGAGATCACATAAAATTTTGGCCTGATAAAAAAACATTTATAGTGTCTTCCAAGCGCACAATTGCAGCAGTGTTTTCAGATGTTGACACCACATTGACTGTAAGTTCTGTTCAATTGTCTAACATTCATGCTGCTGGTTTAGTTTCAATTTCATCACTGGATGAGCAGGCTGTCTCCAAGAGCAGTCGTTTGTTGCTCACCTTTTTGACTGATGCTCAAAATACAGGTATGGAATTCTCAGCTGATAAGAAAGTATTAGAGCAGCATGGTAGACTTCCTGTAAAAATTCTTCATGGAAACCTTTCAGTGTCTATGAACCACGATAAAGCTTTAAAATTATATGCCTTAAACCTAAGGGGGGATCGCATCAAAGAACTGCCCACACAATACAAAGACCATAAAATATCATTCCATTTAGATAATCAAATAAAAGAATGGGGGCCTGTCGTATTTTTTGAACTGGCTTCAGAAAAGGTGCACTAAACGATGGCAACCAGGACTTTTTCACAACAAACATTGGATCATTTAAGCTTTGTCGATTCATCTGGTATCTCTTGCACCCAAACTTATACCATACCTGATTTTCTTCTGATTGGCCCACAACGAACAGGGACGACATGGTTATCACGCCATCTGGTTTTACATCCAGAAATATTTATCCCCGCTGAAAAAGAGCTCTATTACTTTAACTACTTAAAAGAAGGCTCAGGAAACCTCTTTCAATCCACCAAACTTACTTGGTATTTGAAAAAATTTAATCCTCATTTTGCAGATTTCATTCGTTTGAATGCCATGAACATTAAAATGATGCGCAGTCTACCCAAGCAATCTTTAAACTGGGCACAATATAAAAAAGGACGCGTATTTGGAGAAGCCACTGCTTCTTATGCTGCAATGGATTCCTCTTTAATTTCTGAACTCTTGCAGATTGCACCCAATGTTAAAATTATTATGATGGTTAGAGATCCAGTGGCACGTGCGTGGTCGCATGCTAAAAAGGACTTACTCAAAGCAACTGGCAAAAAACTTGATGAAGTTTCTTTTGAGGTCTTTGCAGAATTTTATCAGCGTGATTACCAGGTGCGTTGTGGGCAGTTTCAAGAAATGATTAACCTGTGGCAAAACCATGTAGGGCATCAAAATTTTTTGCTTCAAAAATTCAGTGATATTGCATCTCAACCTGAAGTTATCTTTGATGAGGTCTGTCGCTTCATAGGGGTTGAACCCATGGGCCATCAGCTGGTGAGCAAGGGCCGCATAGTCAATCCCACGGCGAAAAATAGCCTGCCGCCAGAACATGCAGAATTATTAAATGCATTATTTTCGCAAGAAAAAGCTTTCTTACATGATCGTGGCCTACTGTAGTTTATAATGTTGTTTTTTCTACGGCTTAACTTTGCAAACAACATACTCTCCCTGAGTGAAGAGGTTCTATCGTGCCCACTATCTTAAGTGTAAACAATTATTTCTATAGGCGTGGTGGCGCAGAAGTTGTGTTTCAAGAACAAAATGCATTGCTCACCTCAATAGGCTGGCAAGTTATTCCATTTGCAATGACACACACTAAAAATGACCCCTCTGACTTTTCAAGTGGCTTTGTGGATGAACTTGAATTTGGAGAAAACTACGGCTTCATGAAAAAGCTATTTTTGGCATCCAAAACCATTTATTCATTTGAAGCCCGAAAAAAAATACGCAAAATCATCCATACTTATAAACCACAAATTGCGCATTTACACAATGTTTACCACCATATTTCACCATCAATCTTATCTGAGTTAAAGCAACAGCATGTCCCTATTGTCATGACCCTGCATGATTTAAAAATTGCTTGCCCTGCCTACAAAATGCTGACTCATGACGGCGTATGTGAACGTTGCAAATCTGGCAACCTCTTGCCTATCATTAAAAACAAATGTATCAAAAACTCATTGGCATTAAGCAGCCTTATCTTTCTTGAGAGTTCTGTTCATCGCATGCTTGGTTTATACCAACAAGTAGATCGGTTTATTGTCCCCAGTCACTTTTACCTGGAAAAGCTGGTTGAATGGGGATGGCCTAGAGAAAAACTTACCTACATTCCTAATTGCATTGATGCATCGCAATTCCAGCTTAGTTCCACGGCTGGCAATTCTTTTGTTTATTTTGGCCGATTGTCCGAAGAAAAAGGTATTCTGACATTACTTAAAGCTGCAGCAAAAGCCTCCGTACGTGTAGATATCATTGGCGAAGGTGAGCTGTCTGCGCAAGCTCGCCAGTTGGCGGATACACTTGGGGTAGATGCATGTTTTCATGGCTACCAAAGAGGTGAATCATTATATACAATTATTCAATCTGCCAGAGCTGTTGTTTTACCCTCTGAATGGTATGAAAATGCGCCAATTTCGATATTAGAAGCTTACGCCTTAGGCAAACCTGTTATTGGCGCTAATATTGGCGGCATTCCCGAAATGATAAAAGAAGGCGTTACAGGTGCTCTTTTTCCTTCTGCTGATAGTGAAGCATTAGCTTCTATACTCAAAGATTTTTCTCTGCTGTCACAAGACAAACTCACTGAAATGGGTTATTGTGCTCGCCAATGGGTTGACAAGTCTTTTTCTACTCAAAACTACAAAGAATCCCTTTTAAAACTTTATACTGAATTAGGAGTTGATGATGCTGAAACAAAATAAACCAATGCATATCATGGCTCTTGGTTTAAGAGGTTTTCCAGGCATTCAAGGCGGTGTTGAAACCCATGCTCAACATCTTTATCCAGAACTCGTCAAACTAGGCTGCCGCGTTGAAGTACTAACGCGGAAACCTTTTGTAAAAGATGCTCGCACTTCTTGGGAAGGCGTTTGCCTAAAACCATTGTGGTCGCCACGTCAACAGGGTGTTGAATCCTTAGTGCATAGTTTCATTGCCGTTTGTTATGCCATCATATCTCGCCCTGACGTCGTGCATATTCATGCCATAGGCCCTGCTTTATTTGCACCTTTGGCTAGATTGTTTGGCCTAAAAGTCGTGATGACTCATCATGGCATGGATTACCACAGGGAAAAATGGGGTTGGTGTGGAAAAACAGTATTACGCTGGGGTGAGCGGTTAGGTGTTACTTATTCCCATGCCTGCATAACTGTTTCAGCAACCATAAAAAATCACCTGCAAGATACCTTTGGGAAAATGCGCGACACCGTTGTGGTGTTTAATGGCGTGAACATACCTACTATAGCTCAAGATAGTTCAGGCCTAGCAGCGTTTGGGCTAAAGCCTAAAACATATTATTTAATGGTTTCTCGGTTTGTGCCTGAAAAAAGACAGGATGATCTCATCGAAGCTTTTATTCACGCTAAAGCCAAAGATAGCCGTAAGTTAGTGATTGTAGGGCGTTACGAAGCAGGTACAAACGCATATCAAGATAAAGTGATTGCCCTCTCCAAGCAACACCCCAACATTATACTTACAGGCTTCAAGACTGGTGATGCTTTATCGCTATTATATTCTCATGCAGAGTGTTTTATTTTACCATCCTCACATGAGGGCTTGCCCATAGCTCTATTGGAAGCATTGTCGTATGGACTATATCCGATTGTAAGTAATATCCCTGCACATACGGAAATGAAACTGGAAAACAAACACTATTTTTCTCTTGGTGATACAAAACAACTCGCCGAAAAAATGGACCATATTCCAACAGGTGGTTTTAATGATGCACTGCGTATGGAAACCATTGCTCACGTTAAAAAAACTTATAATTGGCACACTATAGCTCTGGAAACCTTTGCTGTTTTTCAACGTGTGGTCAAAAAATGTTAACCTCACCATTTTAATCATAACAAAACATGAGCACTTCGATGAATCTGCTGATGCATAGATTTATTGAAAAGTAAGCATTTCTGCGCAAGATAAGGTGCGGCATATTTTTAGGAGAAGTTTGAATGAAAGATTTTGGATGTATTGCAATTTGCCCATCAGGAAATTCTGTAAATGTTGCTGTTGCAGCCTCTCGTGTTGGTAGCATAGGTTTATTCAATTGCGAATTCCAAACTGAAGAAGCCACTGTATTAAAAAATATCGCCACGCTTATGGCACAAAAAGGAACTGGTGGTGTTGGTTTAAAAGTACATGTCCAACAAGCCGATATGTTACCCTCTTGGCTGAGTAAGTTAACATGTGATGAATCTACCATTTGTTTAAGCTGGCACGGCTCCTCTGTTGAGAGTCTTCTAAGCGCCATCCAGCTTATTGCTCACATAAGTCCAACAATCTCAATATGGGTCGAAGTAACATCTTTAGAGCAACTCATTCAACTTGGCGATGCCAATCATGTCACGGGTATCATCGCCAAAGGTCACGAGTCCGGGGGCTGGGTAGGCGAAGATTCCGCGTTTATTCTTAGCCAAAAAATCATTGGTGCCACGGTCTTACCTGTATACATTCAAGGTGGTATTGGTCTCCATTCTGCAGCTGCCTGTCGTGCCATTGGCGCTGCTGGCATCGTCTTAGAAGAGCAGCTCTTATGTATGCCTGAATCAGGCATGAACCACATCCAACCCTTTATTGAACATCTTAATGGTAAGGAGTGCATCGCTGTTGGTGATCATTTTGGTGCGGCTTGCAGGGTATTAGATTTACCTAAAATACCACAAGTGCAAAAGTTCAAATCTTTGCGCGACGACATAGATATTGCATGTGCTAGTTTAAGCGCCGCCAAACAAGAATGGCAAACACAAGCCATGAAACATTTGGGTTGGGGTACGCTCGACCAACATGTTTGGCCCATTGGGCAAGCGGTTGCTTTAGCAAATGATTATCACCAAACTTACAAAACCACCGCACGGTTGATTCAAGCCATTTTAAATGCGTCTTCAACGCAGCTCACCATAGCTAAAGAAAACAGTGTCATGACTGAAGGGGCTCCCTTAGCTCTCGCCCACCAAACGAAGTATCCCTTTGTCCAAGGGCCAATGACAAGAGTGAGTGACACGCCTGAATTTGCAAAAGCCGTGGCTGATGGTGGTGGTCTACCTTTGATTGCCCTTGCCGTGTTAAAACCAGCCCAGATAGATGGCATACTGGCCCAAACTCAAGTTGACCTGAAAGACCGCTCTTGGGGAGTCGGTTTGTTGGGTTTTATTGACCAATCACTCTACCAAGCGCAACTCAAGAGTGTTTTAAAACATAAGCCTCCTTTTGCGCTTATCGCTGGTGGACGCCCTGATCAGGCTCAGCATTTAGAAAACGAAGGTATTAGTACATACATTCATGCTCCGACCCCAGAATTATTAAGCATGTTTATTGCGCAAGGCGCGCGAAAATTTGTCTTTGAAGGTCGTGAATGCGGCGGCCATATTGGCCCTCTTTCAAGCTTTGTTTTATGGGAACAAATGATTGATATTTTGCTGCAACAAATGCCAAAAGGCCAAGAGTCAGACTTTCAATTGTTATTTGCAGGCGGTGTGCATGATGGTTTATCCGCCGCCATGGTCAATATCATGGCTTCCCCTCTCGTCCAACGCGGTGCAAAAATTGGTAGCCTCATGGGTACTATTTATTTATTTACTCACGAAGCTGTTAGCCAAGGCGCCATTCTAGAAGAGTTCCAAAACCAAGCACTGCAATGTAAAAATACCATCAACTTGGTTACTGGACCAGGCCACGCTAGCCGCTGCGTCAACACCGAGTTTGCTGAAGAATTTTATAATACCCGCCGCAAATTATTAAAAGAAGGTGTTGCCCCTAGTGAAGTAAGTCAACACCTTGATAAGCTAAACTTAGGCCGATTGCGCATCGCTTCTAAAGGCACAATGCGCAACGATAGTGGCCAAGTGGTAGATGTTGGAAAAGATGATCAGTTGCAAGAAGGCATGTATATGATTGGGCAAGTTGCCACATTGCATAAAGAAACAATGACAATCAAACAACTGCATGAGGATATTGCTCTAGGTAGTCAAAAAATCATTCACGACATCAAGCTCACAGAGACAGTCTTCAATAAACAACACGCTCCTTTAGATATCGCTATCATTGGTGTTTCCACTTTATTGCCTGGCGCGCATGATGCAGAACAATATTGGGAAAATATTCTAAATTTGAAAGAAGTAATCTCCGAAATCCCTGCCGAACGCTGGGATTGGCGTTTGTATTTTGATGCTGACAGAAAAGCAAAAGACAAAATTTATATGAAAAATGGCGGGTTCTTTGGCGAAGTTCCCTTTGACCCTAGAGATTTTGGTATTCCCCCTACATCGCTGAAAGCTATTGAGCCCATTCAATTGCTTACATTAGGTGTTGTACAACAAGCCATAAAAGATGCTGGTTATGAAGATGGCAGCTTTGATCGGGAGCATACATCTGTAATTTTAGGTGCTAGCGGAGGGCTCGCAGACTTAGGTGTACAATATGCCGCTCGGACAGAGTTGGATAAAGTTGCAGGTGCTGCCAACAGTGAAGTCATGAATAGACTTCCTGAATGGACAGAAGAGTCATTTGCTGGTTTGTTATTAAATGTCACTGCAGGTCGTGTTGCTAACCGCTTTGACTTGGGCGGAACCAATCAAACTGTTGATGCGGCATGTGGATCTAGTCTTGCAGCACTGAAAAATGCCGTTCAAGAATTGGAAAGCGGCAATGCTAATATGGCCATTGCAGGCGGCATTGACACCATGATGAGCCCTTTCTCCTTTATGTGTTTTGCAAAAACTCAAGCATTATCGGCTTCAGGAACACCACGACCATTTGATAAAAATGGCGATGGCATTGTTATCAGTGAAGGCATTGCAGTTGTTGTATTGAAACGTTTGGCTGATGCTGAGAAGGATGGCGATCGCATTTATGGTGTGATTAAAGGCATGGGAAGCTCCAGTGATGGTAAGGCTCTTGGTTTGACAGCCCCCTTACCCAGAGGGCAAATGCGCGCTTTGGATCGGGCATACCAAAAAGCAGGTTACACTCCAGATACCGTGACATTATTTGAAGCACACGGTACGGGCACCAATGCTGGTGATAAAGCTGAAGCTGAAACGATTATTACCACCTTAAAAAAACATGGTACCCCCGCTAAACACAGTGCGCTTGGCTCTGTGAAATCACAAATTGGCCATACCAAAGCCACTGCAGGTACCGCCGCACTCATCAAATCGGTGCTGGCACTTTATTATAAAACTCAGCCTCCCCACATGAATATAAGCTCACCCTTAGATGTGATTGCAGATCCTCAAAGCCCTGTATTTATCTTAAATAAACCTCGCCCTTGGTTTAAATCAG
>JAJFLD010000177.1 GCA_021772875.1 Ghiorsea sp.
CTTTGAATGTAGCTCTTGGTACCACTGGCTTGTCATGTAATGCGTGCCATGTGGGTGGTGTAGGCGCAAAAAATACTGCAACTTTGCCCATGGCACTAACTTGGAGTGCGGGCGGTAATTTTAACAATCTACTTTTAGCAAGTTCAGATAGTGATAATGATGGTTTCACTAACAAACAAGAAGTCAGTGGTGCAGCAGTTAATTTTAATGTCGCTACCGTTACGCCGTTTACTTTGGCTACGGGTGGCAAACCTCTGACCAATGTTTATGTGAGTGGTGATGGCACTGCACTTGAAAAAGCTGCTACGGCAATCACGGCAGGCATTACGGTTCCTGCGGGGAGTGAAATTTTAGGTGGTGTCGCTGTTGATATTTATGCAACCCCAACAACTGGCGCTCCTATTACACTACTTTATAAAGCAGGCGCTGCAGCTTTAACATCGACTGTTTATGCTGTAGATATGTATTCGATTGCATTTGATCCTTATGCTGCAACACCAGTTCTTCCCTTGGCAGCTACTGATTGGGCATTAACAGCTACTGGTGGGGTCAGGGTTAATATGTTGCCCGCAGGGGCTGATGCAAGATACGATCTTGTTGTTGTTCGGGTGATACCTGTGGTTACTTTGCCAGGCGGTGGAATTGGTGGTGATAATGAAAATGATGATGAGGGCGATGGTAAACCTGGAGCTGCATGTTTGGTAGGCAGCACTACCGCACCATTGATGTTGTTTTTAGCGGTTATAAGCTTGAGTTTGTTTATTCGTAGAAAGAAAAAAGGTTAAAACATCATTCTCTATACACACAACCCCTGCAAAAATTGTGTTTTGTAGGTTTCTTTACAGAAAAATAAAAACAGGAGAAAAGATGTTTAACAAATTTTTTAAAACAATAACTTTTACAGCTAGTCTGGTTTTCATTGTAAGCCAAAGTGCTGAAGCTAGACCTGAATATGTGGCTGGTATGCAAGCTGCTTTGGGCAGTAACAGTATCAGTTGTGGTGCATGCCATTCTGGAGCAGCAGGCGAAGGTAATGCGAATCTTCCTTTTGCTTCAACTTGGAGATCAGGCGCTGATATGGCCTTATCCGATAGTGATGGCGATGGCTTTAATAATCGCGAAGAAGTGAATGGTGCGGACTTAAATAACCCTGCAGTTTCTCCTTTTACCTTAGCAACAGGCGGAGTAGCACGCACAAATGTTTATATCATAGGTGATACTTCGGCACTTGAGAAAGCCATTACAGCTATTCCTAATGCAACTATCCCTGCCGATAGCCAATTGCTTGGCAACCTTGCTGTTGATGTTTATGCCGACCCAACGCTTAATGCACCTATTACGCTGGTGTACAAGGCAGGCGGTGCAGCAAGTACTTCCACAGTGTATGCTATTGATGCATATTCAAATATTCCTTTTGCAGCAACGGATTGGACATTGAATACTAATGGAAGCATTCAGGTCAACCAATGGCCAGCAGGAGCTGCCGCAGGCACACATGACATCGCAGTAGTACGCAAAATACCAGTGGTTCCTGCACCAGGCCCTCGCAGAGGTGGAGATGATGAAGGAAAGCTAAAATGTATGACAAGTCATACGCTTCCAACTTCGATGATGGTGTTTGCTTTATTGGCTGTGGGTTTACTCATAAGACGTAAGCAAAGTTAATTTAAATCAACGTGTAAATATTTTGACCCTGCATAACTATTGTTTTGCAGGGTCTTTTTTATGGTGGTTAGGCAATCTACTGATAAGGGTTAGCTACCAGGCATCCAAATATTCAGCAAAGTGTGGTCGCTGTTCTTTTTCAGCTTCTAAATAATTGCGCATGCCGAGTATGGCGCGGGCATAAGCACCTTCAGAGAGTTCTCCTTTAAAGAGCATCCAGCGAAACATAATCAAGGCTGTGGTGCAGACATCTGTTTCGCAGTAATTGCGGATAGCATCGATTTCACCGCCTTCAAACATACCTCGGACATCATCACCTGCTGTGTCGAGTTTACCCGGGATGCCAAAGGTGGTGGCTACTTCATGCATAGAACAGCGGGCAGATGCACCAAAATCGGAGAGCACTTCAAGCAAATCAAGATGATAATTGTGGGCGTAGCGGGTTTCATAGTTGTTCCACTTATCACCTTCTTTAAACCATCGGGGGCATGATAAACCATGCACCATGGCGCGATATTTAAGCACAGGCATATCAAAACCACGGCCATTGAAACTGACCAGTTGGGGAGCGCGGGATTCAATAATTTTAAAGAAACCAGCTAACATTTCTTCTTCGCTGCTATCTGCTGAACCACCAGTAGCAATACGTTTGACCACCAACTCAGAACCATCTTCACCAACTTCGCGGGTTAAATGGACATAACTGATGGCCACCACTTGATGGAAAGGTTGGCGAGGAAAAGCATTCTTACCATCGGTTTTTTCTAAGAAATAATCGGATAAAGCATCACGTGCTTCAAAATCGTCTAATTCAGGCGCGGCAAGTAAACAGCGAGTAGCTTCGGCATCGGGTATGGTTTCAATATCAAAAACAAAAATTTCACGTTGCATATATTACTCCGTTTAATCTGTGAAAATATAGTGATTCATGAATATGCTTTCCGTCATGCTCGCGCAGGCGGGCATCCACCACCCTATTACGCTTTGCAATTTGTAGATTCCCTTCTTCAAGGGAATGACGGTAAAAGGTAAGTCAATTTATGAATTACTATAGCATTATTATGGCATGCAAGCATAAAGGTGATTGCCTTCAAATGCCTCAACTTTAACCACGTGTAATGATTTTTTTTGCACCCAATGCCCATGCGCTAAAGAAAAATAGGAGTGAGCTGAGTAGAATGACAACACTTAACCAACCAAATTGGGCAAGTTTATCCGATGGGAAAGACCAATAATATGAGGCATAATATAGCGATGCAGCCATGGGTAAGCAGGCTATAAATGCCGATGCCATGCGCAGAAAACTTTTTCTATCAAACAAGGCACCTTGTGCGCGGTGCATGTGAGACCAGAGCAGCCCAACATTAAAAATAGAGGCAAGTGCAGTGGCAAGTGCCAAACCAACATAACCCATTACCTGCATTAAAATGATAGCAAGGATGATATTGGCAATCACTGTGTAAAAGGCATATTTCATAGGTGTTTTGCCGTCTTTGTTGGCGAAACAGGCAGTGGATAATAAACGCGCCCAACAAAATGCCATCAACCCTACAGCATAAGCTTGCAGGGTATGGGCGGTGTTGGTGGCATCTGTGCCAGTGAATTTGCCTTGCTCAAATAAAGTGCGGATGATGGGTTCGGCTAAAAACATCAATCCCACCATACACGGAAGAATAATCCACGTTAACCACGTTAAACCATCCCTTAAATCTTGCTTGGCTTCGGCGTGGCGTTTGTTGGCTAAGTGTTCTGACAATGTAGGCAAGAGCGCTGTGCCCATGGCAATGCCAAACAGCGCAAGCGGCAATTGCACAATTCTGTCGGCATAATAAAGATAAGACACAGCACCTGTAGGTAATAATGTGGCGAGAATTGTGCCAACAAGAATGTTGATTTGAACTGCGGCAATACCAAGTACAGCAGGGCCAAAAAGCAATAAGGTTTGATGAATGGCGGGTAATTTGGGGTTCCATGTTGGTTTGGGTATCCAGCCAATGCGTTTGAGGGCTGGAAATTGAATGGCCAATTGCAGAGCCCCGCCAAGAATCACACCCACAGCCAAAGCTTCGGCAGGGTTATCATGCAAAGGGGCAAGAATGATAGCGGCAAATAAGATGGAGATGTTTAATAAGGCGGGGCTAGCTGCCGCGACTGAAAACTTGCGGTAGGTGTTCAGCACTGCCCACGACATTGCCGCCAAAGAAATCAAAATCAAATAAGGAAACATCAAACGAGAAAGTGTTAAAGCTTGTTGCCAGCGGTCTGGTTCATCATGGAAACCTGGGGCAAAAGCAAGCAATACCCATGGCATAAAAATCATGCCCAAAATAGTGAAGAGTAATAATGCAGCCAGCAATAAACCCGCTAAAGCATTCAGATATGCGTGAGCATCAGCTTCGCCTTTTTTGCGCTCTTCTGCCAACACGGGAACAAGGGCTACTGTTAAGGTGCCTTCGGCAAACATGCGGCGGAAAAAGTTAGGTAGTTTGAAAGCAATAAAAAATGCATCAGCAAGTGGGCTTGCACCCAATAATCGCGCAATAAAAATATCACGAATAAAACCCAAAATGCGAGAAAGCATGGTCCAACTGCCGACCTTAGCAGCAGCTTTGATTAAATTGTGTCTATGATTTGACTTCGAAGCTTCCACACCCATAATGCGCGACCCTTTGCACGGACTGACTTATAGTCAAGCTTCGTTGAAGACTACATCTTCAAAGGATGTAAATTTTACGGTTTGCCCAAGGAGGTGATGTTTTACATGCCAGGAATTAGAATTAGTTCTGATGAGCCAATTGAAATGGCGATCAAACGTTTCCGTAAACAAGTTGAGCGTGGTGGTGTTGTTAGTGAATGCCGTCGTCGTGAAGCTTATGAAAAACCTTCTGTGGCGAAAAAACGCAAAGATGCTGCAGCCCGCAAGCGTCTTATGAAGCGCCTTCGTCGTATCCGTTCACGCCAACGTCGTGAATTTTAAGTAGGCAAACCAACATATTTGGTTTTAACAAAGCCGGCTCAATCTTATAGATTGGGTCGGCTTTTTTATTGGATATCATGCTTGACCTGAGTGTGGGCGGTAGCTACGTTCCCAACGGTTACATTAACATAATTAATGAGAGGGGAGTAAAAGTATGAAGTTATTGATAAAAGGGGTGTTGCTTTTAGCACTTTTTTCTTTTTCGAGTTGTGCATCATTGCCAAAGCCAGAAGAAATGAAGAAAGATATTGCTGGATTTGAATTACCTAAGCTGCCATTGGATGGGAAAGCAATTGTTTATGTTGTAAGACCATCCTCTATAGGAACACTAGTCCGCTTTAATGTTTATGTGGATGATAAAGAAGCAGCATCTGAGATGGGGTACACACGAGGAAATGAGTATATATATTTTAGTGTGGAGCCTGGTAATCATCAAATTTTGTCATTAGCTGAAAACTGGGCAGAAGTGAATATTGTTGCTAAGGCAGGAGATACTATTTTTATCCAGCAAGATGCTCACATGGGTATTATTATGGCAAGAAACTCTATTGCGCCAATTCAGAACTATGTGGGTAAGTATCATATCAAGCATTCAACATTGGGCACAATTATAAAAGAAGAGAAGTAATTTATTCCGTTTTGAATAGATATAAAAATAAAAAAGCCGGCTCAATCTTATAGATTGAGTCGGCTTTTTTTGTTGTTAAAGTCTGATGATGTTTAGCTTGTTAGTTAGAAGTCTGGTGTTACAGAAGTTTGAAGTGGTCTCTTAATTGCTTCATCTCTGGAAGTCGATATGATTTTAGAGGTGATTTATGCAAGATATTTCGTTATGGCAGCATATTGCCATGGTTATGAGCTGGGTTGCAGGCATTGTATTTCTTGTGTTGTTGATTATGTTTTTGCAAGACATCTTTCAGCCCCATAGTGCAGTGCGCCGCAACTATCCAGTGATTGGTCGCTTACGTTATTTTCTTGAGAAACAGGGTGAATATTTCAGGCAATATTTCTTCGCTCACGACCGTGAAGAATTGCCTTTTAACCGTGCGACAAGAGCATATGTTTATCGTTCTTCGAAAAATATAAAACCTGTAATTGGCTTTGGTTCTACCAACGATTTGCGTGCACCAGGCACTGTCATTTTCGTCAATACGCCATTTGCAGAAGCCGATGGTCATGATGTTCTAGCAACACAACCCAAAGTGATTGGAGAAAGCAGAAGGCGTCCGTTTACGCCACAACAGATTTTTAATTTGTCAGGCATGAGCTTTGGTGCATTGTCCGAAGCGGCAGTCACAGCGTTGTCTAAGGGTGCTGCAGAAGCAGGCATTTGGATGAATACAGGCGAAGGTGGTTTGTCAGCGCACCATTTGGTTGGTGGCGGAGATATTGTTTTCCAAATCGGCACGGCCAAATATGGGGTGCGTGATGAGGCAGGCAACTTGTGTGATAAGAAATTAAAAGAAGTTGCCGAAAAAGTTGTCGCATTTGAAATCAAGCTTGGACAAGGCGCCAAGCCTGGTAAAGGCGGCATTCTACCAGGCAACAAAGTGAGCCAAGAAATTGCGGCGATTCGGGGCATACCCGCTGGCGAAGATTCCATTAGCCCCAACAGGCATTTGGATATTAGCAACATCAATGAGTTGCTTGATGTGATTCACCATGTCCACGAGATTACAGGCCGACCCGTAGGCATAAAAATTGTAGTGGGTGATGATAAATTTATGCAGCAACTATGCGAAGCAATTCTTGAGCGTGGTGTGGGCTCCGAACCAGATTTTATCACAGTTGATGGTGCTGAAGGTGGCTCAGGATCTGCGCCTCAAGTGTTGGCCGATCATGTGGGCATGCCGCTGAATGAAGCTTTGCCTACAGTGGTGGACACGCTGATTTCTTATGGTTTAAGGCAGCGCATTGATGTGATTGCATCAGGTAAACTGGTGACGGCTTGTGCAGTGGCTAGAGCATTGTGTTTGGGGGCAGACTTTTGTGTATCAGCACGCGGCTTTTTGTTCTCGCTTGGTTGTATTCAATCGTTGTCATGCCATACGGGCACTTGTCCAACAGGCATTGCAACCCAAGACAAACGGTTGCAAAAAGGGCTGGATGTTGAGCTCAAAGCAAAACGTATAGCCAACTACGCCACAGGTGTGAATCAAGAGGTTGATATGATTGCACACTCTTGTGGCCTACAAAATGCCAATGAATTTGGTCGAACACATGCCCGTATTGTTGAAACAGCGGATAAAAGTGTTCCTATAGACGTGTTACATCCTTATCCTCAAGGTGGGTTGAAGTAAACCTAAAAGCTTTTTTAAAAGACGTGTGAACAAACTTAAAGGCTTTGCTGTTTGGCCTCCAGCTCTTCCCAGCGTTGGTAAGCATCGGCCAATAATTTCTCGATGATATCCAAACGTTTTTGGTCTTCTTGGAAGCTTTCAGGGTTTTTGATGAAATAATCGTTATCACAAAAACGAACTTCAATGGCAGCTTTTTCGGCTTCGGTTTTTTCGAGCAAGGCAGGTAAATCATCGAGTTCTTTTTGTTCTTTGTAAGCAAGTTTGCGTAGAGGTTTACTCGTTGCTTCTTGTTTTACGGCGACCTTTTTTTCTTTCTCAACGGCTTTTTTCTCTTGTTCACGTAAGGTGGCACCTTCGCGCCAGGCTAAATAATCTGAATAACCACCTTCAATAGCATTGATTTTACCTTCTCCTTCAAAGGCGAAAACTTTGCTCACTACCCTATCCATAAAAGCCCTGTCGTGGCTGACCACAATCACAGTGCCTTTATATTTGGCAATGGCCTCTTCAAGCACAGCAAGTGTGCCAATATCCAAATCATTGGTAGGCTCATCAAGCACCAATAAGTTAGCAGGTTCAAGTAACATTTTCGCCAATAATAAACGACCACGTTCACCGCCTGATAACGAAGCAACGGGTGTGTTTAACAACTCACTATCAAAGAGAAAATCTTGCATATAACTGATGACATGACGTGGTTCAACACCACCAATATGCACAAAGTCACCACCAGCAGGCACCAACACATCTTTGAGTTTGGCTTTGGGATCTAATTCACGCATTTGGGTAAGAAATGCAGGTGCAAGGCGCACGCCATGTTTTACTTGGCCTGAGTCAGGCTTGAGTTTACCCAACATAATATTTAATAGTGTTGTTTTACCAATGCCGTTGGGGCCTAAGAAACCAATGCGTTCACCCGATAAAATTTTATGGCTGAAATGATCCAAAATATGTGCATTCTCAAAAGAGTGAGAGACATCAATAAGCTCTAATAATTGTTTACCCGGTTTGACGCCACTGGCTACGCGTAAATCCACATCACCACCGTGTAATTTGCGCGCGGAGCGGTGTTTGCGTAGGTCTTCTAAAGCACGCACACGCCCTTCATTGCGTGTTCTGCGCGCAGGGATTCCTTGGCGAATCCATTTTTCTTCATTGGCCAACAGTCGATCAAACTTTTTGTGTTCGCGTCCTTCGATTTCAAGCAACTCAGCTTTTTTGGTTAAATATTCGGCATAACTGGCTTGGAAGTGGGTTAAATTACCACGGTCGAGTTCTATGATTTCTTCGGCAACGGCATCAAGAAAATACCTATCATGGGTGATGAATAAAACAGCACCTGGGAAAGAGGCAACAAAATCTTCAAGCCATTCAATAGATGAAATGTCCAAATGGTTTGTTGGCTCATCCAACAATAAAATATCAGGCTCTACCACCACAGCTTGTGCCAAAGCAACACGGCGTAACCAACCACCAGATAATTCGCTTACATCACGATCTGGGTCAAGGTTCAGTTTGGTGATGGCTGTATCAATGCGAGCCTGAAACTTCCAAGCGTCAGCATGATCCAATTTGTGTTGCAAAGTATCTAATTTTTTGAGTGCAGCATCGGAATGGTCGGTTTCTAGAGCATGGATGGCGTCATGGTAATCTTCTAAAATTTTTGCCACATCTCCCAAGCCGTTGGCCACCACTTGGAATACGGTTTGCCCAGGCTCAAAAGCAGGGTCTTGTTGCAAATAAGCTACCTTTGCTCCGTTTTTGATTTGCACTTTGCCTGAATCAACATCCATTAAACCAGCAATCACTTTCAGCAAGGTTGATTTGCCTTCACCATTGCGCCCAATGAGCCCAACACGTGCACCTGAGGTGATTCTTAAGTCAACATTGTTGAGTAATACTTGGTGGCCAAATGCTTTGCAAAGACCATGTAACATTAAAACGGGCATGAATTATCCTTTTTTTGCGAGTGCAACAACAGCGGCGGGGATGACCAATAAATTTAAAAAAGGCACCATCATGAGCAACATCGAAGTACCACCAAAACCAAACCAAAAGAAACGGTTTTTGGCGAAATGATTTTTGCGTTGTTTGAATGCTAAACCAGCGCGACTGGCTTGGGTATCAAAGAGTTCAAAGTTAAGAAAACGGATGCCTGCATAAGCCCAAATTGCAGTTGAAATAAAACCACCAAGGATAGGGATAAGCAAAAACAATAAAGCTAAAACACCCATAAGTAGTAGGCCAAATAGGGGTCGAATAGAATTCACTAAAGCCGCCAAACTCTGGCTGAGCCATGAGTCAGCATTTTCTAAGCTAGATTTGCCAAGTATGTTTTCAGTGCGGGTGGCAAGTGTGTCCAACCAAGGTGCCGCAGCAGCAGAGGCAAGTATGGTAAAACTCACTACACCTGAAATCAATGAAAGGAACAAGGCCAAGGCCCAAGCTAACCATGCCACAATTTGCCAATACCAGGCATCGCCTTGCGGCAACCAAAGGGAATTCAAATAATCAGCAAGATAAAACACGCCAATTACCAAAGCCACCATCAAAACAAAAAGAAGCCCCAGCATGCGCCATAATACAGCGCGCAAAGAAGCGTGACTGAGCAGCATTTGGAAACCTGCAAAAAATGTTGTGACACCTTGAAACATCTTAGACTCCAGAGAAAAATTGTTTGGACTTGACCAAAACCTAACCATTACCCACGATGTTGCCATGAATTCATTAACATTACCTATTTCCGAGCAAACATTAAGTAGAATGTTGCATCAAATGACA
>JAJFLD010000178.1 GCA_021772875.1 Ghiorsea sp.
ACAGCAAAAATGTAGAAGATAACACTCATCAATAACATAATATTACCCATGCTTGGTATAGAGCGAATCAACGTGGCAACGATAAGACGAAGCTCTGGTATCACTGAAACAAGCCGGAAAATTCGCAACAAACGAACCAAACGCGCAACCATGGCTAAATTGCCCGTAAAAGGAATAAGCGAGAGCACAATGATACTAAAATCAAAGATGTTCCAGCCACTCTTAAAATATTCCTGAATTCGCGGAGAAAGCGCGTACATCTTCAGCACGGCCTCAAAGATAAATATACCAAGAATCACTTCATTAATGAGGTTAAATAAAGGCTCATATTGCATAAACAATTCAGGTGATGTTTCCAAACCAATGCTGACTGCATTCGTCAAAATCACGGCAATAATAAAATATTCAAAATAAATATGTGCAACAATCTTGGCGACAAGCAACTTCATAAATACTCCCTCAAAAAAATATATGCTGTATATTCTATTGCAAAGAGCAACAAGCAAGCTCTATTCCAATACTTAATCAGTTGTATGTCTTGGCCACCTATGATCTTCACCTTCACCAACCCTCAAATAAAAGGCCATTCCCATCCTTGGCAATACAATAAGCGTTTGCTTTCAAGCTTACACAGCACTAACCTTTTCTAAAATATCATAGGATACCCATGAAAAAACTACTGATTATCTTTGCTGCTGGTTGTGTTGGTGGGCTCGCCAATAGCCTCACGGTTTGGTGGTTTGGTGATTTAGGTATCACCAAAGCCTTGGGTGTTGCCATTGCTCCGCTTTTAAGCCCAAGCTGGCTTTATCCTCGCCTTGTTTGGGGTGGTTTATGGGGGCTGTTATTTATTCTTCCTTTCTTACCCAGCAAACCCATCTCAAAAGGCTTGCTTTTGAGCCTTTTCCCAACGGCTGTGCAGTTGTTTGTTGTGTTTCCCTTGGTGGCACACAAAGGTGTCGCAGGGCTTGATTTGGGCTTATACACGCCAGTGTTTGTCGTCTTCTTTAACGCCATCTGGGGCATAGTGACTGCCTTCACCATCAAATCGGCACGATGATTTACAAAGGAAGCTGCCATTGTGGCGCCATCACTTTTGAGGTTGAAGCGCCAAAACATTTAGAGGCAAATGACTGTAATTGTTCGATCTGCAGCAAAGCGGGTTTTCTTCATTTGATTGTGCCCTTAAGCAAATTCAAGCTGCTATCGGGTGCAGATAACATCGAAACGTATACCTTTAATACAGGCATTGCCAAACACACCTTCTGCAAAACTTGCGGCATTAAACCCTTCTACACCCCCCGCTCCAACCCTGATGGTATAGATGTGAATGTTCGCTGCTTAGACAGCACACCAGCATCCCTTCAAATCACCAAATTCGATGGCATCCATTGGGAGCAACATGCGCATAAAGTGGCGCACAAAAGTAAGGAAACCGATGACAACAAAGCATGACCCATTAAAGGCAAGCCCAAGCAATGTCCAACAAGATAAATCAGCAGGTAAGTTTTCTGAATGGCTGCAAGAAACACAATCAAGCATGCAAGGGCTTAGCGATGCAAATGTATCGTGCGGTGATTGCAGTGCTTGCTGCAACTCATCCTATTTCATTCATCTAAAACCCAGTGATAGCCAAGCCCTAGCTCACATCCCAAAAGAACTCACATTCCCTGCTCCTGGATTACCCAAAGGCCACCGCTTGATGGGCTACGATGAACATGGCCGTTGCCCTATGTTTATAGCAGGCCAATGCTCCATCTACGCACATCGACCCCAGACTTGTCGCCAATATGATTGCCGCATTTTTCCAGCCACTGGTCTTGAAATTCATGAAGCGGGCAAAGAGAAGATTCTGGCACAAGCAAAACGCTGGTCATTTGAATGCGCAACGCCGCAAGAGCGTAACGCGTTTGCCGCCGTGCAAGCTGCGGCAAAGTTTATCAACCAATATGCAACACACTTTCCTAAAGGTTTCATGCCTAGCAACACAACCCAACAAGCTGTGATGGCTATTCGTATTTATGAAGTGTTTCTTGAAGCAAGAGAGCATAAGTTTAGCAACTATCAAAATACCATTCAAACCATCATGCCCATGCTTGATCTTACGCCATGAATCAAAAAGAAAACATCTGCATTGATGCACCACTCAAAGGCGAATGGAAATTTTTAAGGCCACCTGGTCACCACCCTTTTGCTTTTGATTTTGTCCAAACAGATGCAGCAAGAAAGAAATTTTCTCGCGCCTATCAAGTGAACTTCTTGCTCACCAGCATAAAAGCACGTGATTATTATTGCTGGGGAAAACCAGTGTATGCACCCATTGATGGTGAAATATACCGTGTCGGTCATGGCTGGCCAGATCATCACCATACCAACCTCTGGAAAACCATCCAATTATGGTACAATGCCACTTATCGCTTTCGCCCCAACATGGTGGGTGATCGCTTAGACATCAGACCCAATGCTGGCAATCATATTATGATCAAATCCGATGAAGGGTTTATCGTCTTTCTTGCACACCTCAAAAACCAATCGATTCTTGTCCAAGAAGGGCAACGTGTGAAGTCTGGCGACTTGCTTGGACAAGTGGGAAATTCGGGTAATTCCACAGCCCCTCACCTGCATATCAACCTATTTGACCAAATGGAAAACCCTTTCACTGCGCAAGTATTACCTTTTGTTTTTAACCACTTCGAATCCTTAGATGATAAAGGCGTATGGCAATCCCAACTTGCAGCTATACCCAAG
>JAJFLD010000179.1 GCA_021772875.1 Ghiorsea sp.
ATTGAAAATGAAAGAGTTTTAGATGTAATCAAACATCCAAATTCATCTAAATATCCAAACCAGCGTATGTTTATCCTTGAAATTAATAACTACGCATACCTTGTTCCTTTTGTTGAAAATAATTCTGAAATCTTTTTAAAAACTATAATTCCCAGCCGAAAAGCAACACGAAAATACCTTGAGGTGAAATCATGACAATCAAACTAAATAAAGAAGAGAAAGAAATACTCGACTCTTATGAAAATGATGAATGGGTATCTGTTTCAACTGAACTAGATATTGCCAAATATAAAGCGGCTGCTAAAAATACATTCAAAAAAGACAAACGAGTAAATATTCGTATTTCAAAAACAGATCTCGATCTATTACAGGAAAAAGCCCTTATCGAAGGTCTTCCTTATCAAACACTAATGTCTAGTGTTTTGCATAAATATGTTACAGGCCGACTAAAAGACAAAAACGTATAACAAATCGTTCAAATCGGACTTTTTAAAAGAGGCGTTCTCGCTTCTCTTTTAAAAATCCGTTTAACTCAAACGTTATGTGACATAAAAAGTCAGAGGGGGCAGATAATGGCAATTAAAAGTTTAAACGCGCGGATATCAGCTGGTGGATTCAACTTGTAAGTGCGCTTCCCGCTTTAAGTTTCACTTTTTTTCAAAATATGTTCCTATTAGGATGTGCAAGTAGCGTGACGCCAATCTAATCATCGACAGGTAGAGTTCATCAATTCATGATTATGACGAAAACAAAGCAACAACAAAATATTACATCGACATACTCAGTATCAGCATATATCGATGTGCTTATTGCCAATTCAGCGCATCTGAACCAGAGCTCTGCCTTGCTTGAAAAGGCATGCCAGTATGTTTGGGAAACACAAGATGTTGAGTCTGACATGCCTAGCAGTCTGGATGTTGCCATATTGCTTAGTTTGTTAAGCGCTGATGAGACGACGATTATCGTATGTTTGCTGAGTGATAGCCGCTTACGCTCCACTGAATTTCACAAGCGCATTCAAGATGAGTTTTCTGACGAAGTACTTCACATGGTGCAGGGCTTGGAAAAGCTGCATGGGTTTAAAGCCAGTCAATCCGATGGTCTTGAGCAATCTGAGCGACTAAGAAGAATGTTGTTGGCCATGGTGGATGACGTGCGCGTGGTGCTCATCAAGCTTGCCTACAGGGTGCAGCGGCTCAGAGAGTTATCCAAAGCAGATGAAGCCACCCAACAAGCCATTGCCTCAGAATCACTTGAAATCTTTTCACCCATTGCCAATCGCTTAGGTATAGGCCAATTAAAATGGGAACTCGAAGACTTATCATTCCGCTATTTGCAGCCTGAAACCTATAAACGCATTGCCAACATGCTTGAGGAAAAAAGAGGCGGACGTGAGACCTACATCAAACAGGTTGTTTCAGAAATTGATACCTTGCTCAAAAGCTCCGAAATCACGGCCAAGGTGTATGGCAGGCCAAAACATATCTATAGCATCTGGGCAAAAATGACGCATAAAGACAAACAATTCTCAGAATTGTTTGATGTGCTGGCTATCAGAGTCACAGTCACCACCATTGCAGAATGTTATACCGCACTGGGGCTAATTCATGGCCGCTGGCATCATATTCCTAAAGAGTTTGATGATTATATTGCCAACACCAAAGCCAATGGTTATCAAAGCCTGCACACAGCCGTGTATGGGCCTGAAGGAAAACCCGTTGAAATTCAAATCAGAACCAAAGCCATGCATGAGTTTGCAGAATTTGGTGTGGCTGCACACTGGCGTTATAAAGAACGAAGCAAACAAGATACAGTGCTGGAAAAAACGATTCATTCCGTGCGAAGATTATTGGAAACATCTGAGCATGATGATGAAGAACTTTTAGGTAGTTTTAAAACCGAGCTGTTTTCTGACCGCGTATTTGTGTTAAGCCCTGATGGTAAAATCATCGACTTACCACAAGGCGCAACCCCGCTTGATTTTGCCTACGGCATTCACACAGAAGTCGGGCACAAATGTCGCGGTGCAAAAGTGAACGGCCACATCGTGCCACTCACCACGCCACTTCAAAATGGCGTGCAAGTCGAAATTTTAACCACCAATCATGCAGCACCAAGCAGAGATTGGCTCAATCCGAATCTTGGTTACATCACCAGCAACAAGGCACGCGCAAAAATAAAAGCTTGGTTTCGGCAACAAAACTATGAGCAAAATGTGATCGATGGTAAAACGGCAATCGATCGTGAACTCAAACGCATGCACATTTTAAACCCTGATATGCATAAAGCCCTCACCCATTTTAAAGTGAATAGTGAAAAAGAGTGGCAAGCTAAAGTTGGGCGTGGTGATATCACATCAGCGCATTTGACGCAGGGTTTAATCCAGATTTATACCCATGAATCATTAAAAGCACTTCCCTTTAAACCCAAACCGAAAAAGAAAGGTAGTGCAGATCCTTCGATCAATGTTTGTGGTGTGGGCAATCTCTTATCCTATATGGCCAACTGCTGCAAACCCGTTCCCGGTGATGAAATCATTGGTTTTATCACCCAAGGCCATGGTGTGGCTGTGCATCGCCCAGATTGCACTAACATACTCAATATGGAACATGACAAACAAAAGCAGCTCATTTCTGTTGCGTGGGCAGATCATGAGCATCAAACATTTGAGATCAACCTGGTTATCCAAGCCATTGATCGCACTGGCCTGTTAAAAGATATTACAAGCATACTTTCCGACCTGAAAGTCAACGTACTCAGTGTTCAGACTTCATTAAATAAAGACACGCAAATGGCAGAAATACAAAGCATGATGGAAATCAAAGACCTTGAACAACTACAAAAAGTCACAGACAAAATCATGCAGTTGCCCAATGTGCTTAAAGTTTATCGACAAAATGCATAAAAAAAGGGATTCTTTTCTTGAATAACGACTGTTAACACGCCGTATCATTTATCGGTGCGTTGGGGGAGCGTATGATGCATAGAAGTATATTTATCAACTTGGCCACTAAGGATGTTGCAGCAACCAAGCAACTTTTTGCAGGCATTGGCTTTCCAATTAACCCCAAATTTAGCAACGATGATGGTATTTGCGTGGTCATCGCTGAAAATATATCAGTTATGTTGATCTCTGAAAATCATTTCAAAAACTTCACCTCTAAAAAAATCGCGAATTCGCAAGACACCGCCGAAACTCTGCTCTGTATCACCTGCAAGAGCCGCGATGAAGTTGATGCCTTGGTCGCCAAGGCAAAATTACTGGGCGCTAAAGTGACACGCGAACCAGAAGATCATGGATGGATGTACAGCCGCTGGTTCGATGATTTTGATGGCCGCTCGTGGGAACTTTCATATATGGAAACGTCTGAATCATAACGCATCAGGGCTTAAAACAGCAAAAAAAGATGTGTTGAGCCACAAGCACAGAGTAGTCATTATTTATAACAAGTTATGCAAAGAAACAGGAGAGAAAAAATGGCTAATATATCTACAATCACAACCTTTTTAGGCTGGTGCACCGTGCTCAACTTCGGCCTATATATTTTTAGCGCTCTAATCATAGCTGTATTCAACGTGCCTATTAAAAAACTACATGCTAAAATCACAAACATTCCAGCCAAAAAACTTGATGTGCTTTATTTCAACTTCTTAAGCCATTACAAACTCGCTATATTTATCACAAATTTGGTGCCATATATTGCACTCAAAGTGATGGTTTCTTAAGCTGGCGTTCATACCACAAATCATTCAGCTTAAACCATAAAAATGATTTTTTGCTTTGTTACACTTTGTTTTTTTTTACAGTCAAAAAAAGTTAGCCAAGCATCTGAAACCCTTGAAGAAAAGGAAATAAGAAAATGACTGAAGAAAAAGTAATATGCCAAACACCCACCGAAGGAAAAAAGCCTACTCGGATTCATAAATGGAAATATGAATCTGTAAAACGTGCCATATTAAAGGCCATTCCAAAGGAAAGCAGTGGTATATTGTTTAAAGATCTGGCTCAAGAAGTCGCCGCCAATCTCAGCGCAGAAGAAAAAAATGAGCTTGGATCAATCGGTTGGTACACAACTTGTGTGAAACTTGATTTAGAAGTTAAAGGCATCATCAAGCGTATACCCAATTCTTCCCCGCAAAAGCTCATACAAGAATGAAACAAGCATCTGACAAAAAGACAAACATGATCGTGGAAAAGCATGGTGATTTTTACAAAATCTACAATATTGATGTTATGCATCAAAGTGCACCATGAAAACAAAAGGAACATTCATATTCTTCTGCGGAAAAATGGGGGCAGGAAAATCAACGCTATCTCAGGAGATTTCCTCTCAAGAGGGAGCAATCTTACTTTCTGAAGATGAATGGTTAAAAGCCATCTACCCCGATGAAATAAGAACCTTTGACGACTATATTACATACTCATCACGCCTAAAACCTATGATGAAGCAACATGTACAGCATATATTACATGCAGGTGTTTCCGTGGTCATGGATTTTCCGGGAAACACAGAAAAACAAAGAGCATGGTTGAAAGAAATATACACAGCATGTGGCTGTGACCATAAGTTGATATATCTGAAAGCCAGTGACGACTTCTGCATAAAACGAATCGCAAAAAGAGCAAAAACTCAACCTCAACGCGCCCTATTTGATACTGAAGATGTTTTTCATCAAGTTACACGTTATTTTCAGCTGCCATTGGAAAAAGAAGGTTTTAACATTCATGTGGTGTGTAGCGAAAATGTTGAACAAAGAGGCTAAAGTGATATGGCAAGATTAATTCTAGTTTGCGGCCCCACTGGCGTTGGAAAAACAACGTATGCACTATCCCTTTCTAAAGATGTGGGCGCAATTCGCTTTTCCATAGACCCATGGATGCAAACATTATTCGCAAAAGATATGACTTCGATGGATTACACCTGGATGCTTGAACGCGTATACCGATGTTATGAGCAGATTTGGCAGGTGAGTGAACAAATCTTAGCACTCAATGGAAACGTGGTTTTGGATTTAGGTTTCACGACCAAAGCGCAAAGGGATATTTTTTCTAAAAAGGCTGAAAAAATGGCTATCACTTCGGAAATACATTATTTGGATGCATCCAAGGATATTCGCAGACAACGTGTCGAAAAAAGAAATACAGAGAAAGACCCTGCTGTTTATGCTTTCGAAGTGACCGATATGATGTTTAATTTCATGGAACCAAGATTTGAAATCCCAGATCAGGAAGAGCTTAAAAATGGCTGTAAAGTAAATGTATAACGGAAGTCTTTATTTGATATTTTATTGCTACACAAAAGACATACTTATTAACAAGTTACACATACATGAATAAGAATATTATCATTTCATATTTAAGTATTCCTGTTATTTTTACAGTGCTAGTTTATTTATATTCTTTTTCAAAAAGAGGATTCACAATAGAATCACTTATTTCAGTTTTACTATTTGGTGGCTTTTTCTATGCCGTGCCATTTTTATGGTGGGCATGTTTCGTAGCTATTAAAAGAACAAGAAAACAACTTTCGCACGCAGGTTTTATTGCTTGCACCTTAGCTTTAATCTTAACAGCAAGTTTTTGGTTATTACCACGAGATCCATCTGGGTTACCTATACAGTGGATGCTCTACTGGCCACTTGCATTGGGCTTACAATTTATTATGGTCGTAAGTGCTACCATTTATCAAAAAATCAATGCGTCTAACAAGTAAATTAAGCACAGATAGATATAGCAAGGTGGTTATATGATGCGAATGAAAGGCGTTCACCATATTGAATGCTCTGTTTTGAATTATCATGAATCAATACAATTTTTTGATAAGATGTTTGGCTGGCTTGGTTATAAATCTTTCTGGACTCTCGATATTGAATACCGTTCTACATATTACATGACACGTTTTCCATTTTTTCATAGCTATATTGGTATTCAACCCGCCCAATCGGGAAACAAGCTAAATCATGCCGAGCATTCAACTGGGATACACCACGTTGCTTTATGGGCAAAGAACAGAAAAGAAGTGGACGACTTCTATACAACCTTTCTATTAAAGAACAACGTGGAAGTGACCGATCTGCCCGCAGAATATCCCACCTACACACCTGGATATTATGCCGTGTTTTTTAATGACCCCATCACAGGCATACATTTTGAGCTGAGTTATACACCAATGATTCCGTCTATTTCAAGCTACTTCAAATGGTTAAAAACACTAAAAAGCATATGGAAAAAACACCCCGAATGGAAGGAAGCGCCATGGAAAGCAGCCATGAGAAAACTGCCCTCAAAAAATGATGAACACACCTAAAAACAGAAGGACCAACATCTTGCATCATACTTCTGCTCTAAAAAAAGTGCGTATTGTCCCTAAATGCTGCAACCTAAGGTGTATCTTTCATGTGGTGGATTGACAAAAACATTCATTTTAAGCATCTCATTCAAATGATAAGTTTCTGAAATAGGGTTAGGAGATAGGCATTGAAAAAAGGAAACTTAAATGTAATAGAAAATATGCATGCATATGTGCTTGAGCATTCTTTAAGAGAATCTGATGTGCTTAATCGTTTGCGGTTAGAAACAGAGAAAGATTCATCAGCAATCATGCAAATTCCTCCCGAACAAGGTCAATTCATGGCTCTCTTAGTTAAGCTTATCGGAGCAAAAAGAACAATAGAGATAGGTGTATACACTGGATATAGCACATTATGTGTATCTCAAGCTATGCCTAGCAACAGCTATACCGTTGCTTGTGATGTTAGTGAGGCATGGACAAATATAGCAAAGAGATATTGGAAAGAGGCTGGCGTTGATCATAAAATTGATCTCAGGATAGCTCCTGCATCAGAAACCTTAGAAGCATTGATAAAAGATGGGCAGAGCCAGTCCTATGATTTTGTATTTATAGATGCTGATAAAGATAATTATGACCTTTATTATGAATTATCACTTAAGTTATTGAAAAAAGGCGGGGTAATAGCCATTGATAATGTTTTACTCTTTGGCTCGGTGATTGACTCCAATTTACTGGGTGATTCATTAAGGGATAAGCTTTCCGAAAATAGCATTCAAGCAGTACGAGATTTAAACAAGAAAATAAGAAATGATTGTCGCGTTGATATCAGCATGCTTCAAATTGCCGACGGCATCACGTTAGCGCGCAAAATATAAACAGCACATACCCAAGCAAACAATGATAATATTTACAAAAGGATGGCGCACATGAGCAACCTGATATTTGAGCAATCCGTTGGCGAGAATGGGGATATTGATGAATATTTGTCTGAGTCCATCACGACTTATGGCCTTGCCCAACATAAAGGTGAGACACCTGTAAAACTATTTTGTAGCTGCAAGAATCATGAGGGTGAATTGCTTGGTGCTGTGATGGGCACAAAGACATTGAATTTGTTTTTTGTGAGCCATGTTTTTGTGGAAAAAAAGTATAGACATCAAAATTTGGGCAGTGCTTTGCTTACTGAAATTGAAGATGGTGCAAAGAAATTAGGCTGCACCATCCTTAGGCTTAATACCTTTAACGACTTAAGCCATCGTTTTTATGCAAAAAATGGCTTTCGTGAAACAACAAGAATCAATCAATACATGCATGGTTTTGACCTCGTGTTTTATGA
>JAJFLD010000180.1 GCA_021772875.1 Ghiorsea sp.
TGCCATGCCTGCATATTGCTCAAAATTGATGGCGAACACATCACGCCCTTCGGAAAAATCGCGGGCACAGCCAAGAAAGGTGACAATGCCACCCATGCGTTTGGATGTTTGACGCAAGGCATTGATTTCTTGCTCCACAGAAAAGTCTTCTTCTTGAATACGAACGCCTTTCATTTAGCCACCTGAAAATGGCGGCATCAATGCCACCTCATCACCATCTTGAACGATGTAATTCATATCTTGAATCTGCACTTGATTTACAGCCACCAATAAAGGCTTAAAATCTTCACAGCCTGTTTCTTGAATAATCTCTGCAAGACTTTCCCCTGCTGACCTTTCCAAAACATGTTGACCCACTTTCTCTGCTATCATGCCAAAAAAAAGAACCTTAATCATAACGTAAACATCTCTTGCATTTTATCACAGATTTGAGCTTTTGTTCGTTTATCCATTTCGCCCAAATGTTTAATCAGTCGCGTTTTATCGGCCGCTCGAATCTGATCGAGTAAGATTAAGCCTTTTTTGCCCTCAAACTCACATGGAATACGGCATGGATAGGCAAAACCTTTGGATGTCATCGGCGCAATAAGTACGGTTTTTAAACCTATCATTTCATCAGGGGAAATAATCACACATGGCCTCGCTTTATTTATCTCATGACCTTGGGTTGAATTAAGCTGAACCAACCAAACCTGAAAACGTGAAACAACAGCTTTTACCACTCCCAATCTTCCACTGCTCTATCACCCAGTAAATCAGCCTCTAACCATTCATGGTCCAGAGGCTCTTCACCATGTTTCTTATTTGAAGCTTCTATAGCTTCAGCCCAACCTTCTCTGGGTTTTTTATGTATGGGTTTAAGCACAATATTGTTATCCTGAACCTCAAGCTCCAATGTATCACCCATCTGACACTGATCCAATATCTTTTTAGGAATTCGAATGCCTTTGGAATTGCCGATTTTAACGATGTTTAATTGCATCATAGACCTCGCAATATGTAATTACAATTGTAACTATTATCTTTGAGGGTGAAAAAGTCAAACACGCTTGAAGTCGCCCGACTTGCCACCTGTTTTTCCCTCGAGCTGAATGTCGCCAATACGCATGCCCTTATCGATAGCTTTACACATATCATAAATGGTCAGCAATGCTGTGCTCACTGCCGTGAGCGCTTCCATTTCCACACCTGTTTTACCATTGCATTTCACACTGACTTCAATTTTTAAACCACAACCACTTTCTAATTCAGTGAATGCCACATCAATGCCTGAAAGCATCAAAGGATGACACATAGGAATCAAATCAGGTGTTTTTTTAGCACCCATCACTGCGGCAATATCCGCCACTGCCAACACATCACCTTTTTTCATGTCACCATTTTGAATGCGTAACAAGGTCTCTGGTAACATATGAATTTTACCGCTTGCTGTGGCAATACGCGTGCTTACATCTTTGGCCGACACATCAACCATGCGCGCACGCCCGCTTTCATCAAAATGTGTTAAATCACTCATACTGATACCACCTTATTCCTTGATACATTTGTCTTTTCGCTCAACAGCCGCCCTTGGCGCATATGCCAATGTTGCTGTGCCAAATAGCCTGCATCTTCAGCATCATGGCTAATCATAATCACAGGGATATCGAGCTTGCGTTGTACATCTTGTAAGGCCAAACGCAAGCGTTGACGAATAGCGGGGGCTTGTGCTGAAAAGGGCTCATCCAAAAGCAATAACTTGGGCTTGGAACATATGGCTCTAACCAAAGCCACACGCTGGGCTTCACCTGTAGAAAGCATATGGGGTTTGCGTTGCATTAAAGCTTGAATTTCAAAGGCCTCAAACCATGGTTTACACCACAACTCATCCACCTGTGTGGCAGCCACTTTGATATTTTCTTCCACTCTTAACCACGGCAATAAAGCAGGATCTGTCCACACACAACCCACACCACGAAAGCGGCTCAATAAAACATAGTTGGCACTACTATCCAACCAAACTTCTTGCTTGAACATCATCGAACCTTGCGCCGTTTGCAGCCCTGCCAAACAACGCAACAAGCTTGTTTTACCTGCCCCATTTTCACCTGACACCACAATGATTTCGTTGCCAAACTCAGCTTTGCCTTGCAACTGAAGACCACCAACTTTTGCGCTCAAATCGAAATGGTGGTTCATTTGTTTACCCCAAGCATTGGCCCATGCCTATTAAGTGTGTACACCAACGATAACATCACAAAAGAAACAGCAAGTAAAATCAACGCCAGCAGCCATGCATCCGATTGTTGCTGCATTTCAACAAATTCAAACAACGCAATACTCGCCACTTTGGTCTCACCAGGAATTGAACCTCCCACCATCAACACCACCCCAAACTCACCCATGGTATGGGCAAATGAAAGTGCCGCGGCCACCAATACTCCGCCTTTGGCAGCAGGCAAGATGATATGTTTCAAAGTTTGCCATAAATCCAAGCCTTGCGTATTGGCCATCTCCAACCAGCTGCTTGGAATGGCGCGCAAACTTTGCTGCATGGGTTGCACAGCAAAGGGCAAGCTATAAAGCACCGATGCCATCACCATACCCGAAAATGAAAAGGCCAATGAAGAATCAAACACAGCTTGCCAAGCACGGCCTAAACTGGTGTCTGGAGCTATCATCACCAACACAAAATAACCCAACACTGTAGGCGGTAAAACCAAAGGCAACGCCACAATCACTTCCAAAATCGTGCGGCCTTTAAATGTTTTGAAGCTCAATACATATGCCAAAGGAAAGGCTAAAACAAGAAGAATTGCCGTTGTCACAATCGCCAGCTCTAGAGAAATAAACAGTGCTTCAAACATGAGGCTCACGTGTTACCTTGGATGAAACATGTGATGTCATTATAAATTTCAGCCATAAATCTGCGCTTTTTTTTTGTGTGATGGATAAACCTTGGTATTGAATCAAAGCCAGCGATAAATCGGGTGAATCAACGCGCACAAACCCCGCATCAACCAAACCATTTTGCACCATGCTCGCAACTTGCAAAGCATTTTGTGCATATACAAATTTGGGTTTTAAGACTTGCCAAAGCTTTGCTTTTTTTAACAATGTTTGGCTCATTTTTCCCAAAGGCGC
>JAJFLD010000019.1 GCA_021772875.1 Ghiorsea sp.
CGGCATGGCGTTTATTTTTCTTTTTGCTGCTGGGCTGAGAAGATTTGTTGATAAGCCCTGATTCTGAGGAATAAACCAGAACGCGATCAGACATGATAATAATCAGACATAAGCCAGCCAATCGGTATGTTTAGCGCTGCGGCCATGCACCACATCAAAGTATTTGCGTTGTAATACTTCAGTAATCACACCACGTGAACCACAACCAATGGTGCGGCGATCCAATTCTCGAATAGGTGTTACTTCTGCGGCAGTGCCTGTGAAAAAGGCTTCATCAGCAATATATACTTCATCGCGGGTGATACGTTTTTCAATCACTTCATAACCTTCTTCTTTGGCAAGTTGAATCACGGTAGCGCGCGTGATGCCATCAAGCGCACTGGTTAATTCGGGTGTGTAAATGATGCCATCACGCACCATAAAGAAATTTTCGCCACTGCCTTCGGCAACAAAACCATCCACATCCAATAACAATGCTTCATCATAACCATCACGCAAGGCATCAGAGAGGGCGAGCATGGAGTTGATATAGTTGCCATTGGCTTTGGCTTTACACATGGCGATATTGGGATGATGGCGGGTGAAGGAAGAGGTGCGAATACGAATGCCTTGTTCAAGCGCATCTTTGCCCAAATAAGCGCCCCAACTCCAAGCAGCAACGATAAGGTGTGTTTTGAGACCATCCGCACGTAAACCCATGCCTTCAGAGCCATAAAAAGCCATAGGGCGTAGATAAGCTGAATCAAGGTTGTTCACCTTGACCGCATCAAGCTGGGCTTGATTGATTTCATCTTTGGAAAACGGCATATCCATATTCATGATTTTTGCCGAGTTGAACAAACGGTCTGTATGTTCTTGCAAACGAAAAATCGCCGCACCTTCTTCGGCATGATAGGCACGCACACCTTCAAAAACACCCATGCCATAATGTAGGGTGTGGGTGAGCACATGAATTTTGGCATCACGCCATGGCACCATCTCACCATCAAACCAAATTAATCCATCACGATCTGCAAAGTTCATCATCTTCTTGTTCCTGTCCTATCTTGTTCTTATTTAATTTGAAGCAGCAGCGTGGCCTTGTTCCCAAAGAACACGTTGCTCCAAAGCACGTGAAAGCGTGTACTCATCAAGGTATTCAAGTTCACCACCCTCAGGCACACCACGGGCGATGCGTGAGACTTGAATATTGTGGTGGGCATAACGCCTAGAAATAAAGTGGGCAGTTGCTTCACCATCCACTGTTGCACTGGTGGCCAAAATCAATTCATGGATACCACCATCGGCAATGCGATTGTCTAGGGCATTAAAGCGTAGCTTGTCTGGACTCACGCCATCGACAGGGCTTAGTCGGCCATGCAAGACATGATAACTACCTTGAAAATGTCCACGCTCTAACATCAATACATCAACGGGTTGCTCAACAATACAAACAATACCATGTTGGCGTTTTACATTATCACAAATAGCACAATGGCTGACAGTGGAAAAACCACCGCATGTATTACAAAATTGCACTTGCTCATGCAAATGTTGCAGTGACACAGCAAGATTTTTCACTTCATGCTCTGATTGTTCTAACATATTCAGCGCTAAACGCATGGCCGTTTTGGGGCCAATGCCTTGAAAAGCACTGAGTTGTTCCACCAACCGTGCTAAAGGCTCAGGCATGCCTGCAAGGTGATACATCAAAGCGAAAAGCCTGGCGGCAATGACATACCAGACATCATGTCTTTTTGTTTATCTTTGGTGGTTTCTTCAATCTTTTGCATGGCTGCATTCACAGCTGCAGCCACCAAATCTTCCAATAATGATTTGTCATTATCGGCCATTAAACTATCATCAATAGTGATGCGTTTAACTTGGTGGTGACCTGAAACAACAACCTTGACCATGCCGCCACCAGATTCACCAGTGGCTTCCAAATCAGCCAAGTCTGCCTGCATTTGTTTCATGTTTTCTTGCATTTTTTTTGCTTGCTGCATCATTTTGCCGATGTTCATAAAGCACCCTTACCCTTGATTAAAATGAATGTGTATTAAGCTTGTTGAATGCCAGCGAGATACCAAGTTGGGTCATCGCTATTTGCTGTGTGTTGGAAAATCCATGTTTCGTTAACGTCATTGTTTGCTGTTTCAATGATGTTGCCCGTTTCATCCAAGGTGTCTTCTTTTAACATGGCTTGAAAGTGAACAGCAACCCATTCAAGGTCGGATTCCATCCAGCTATCTGCAATGGCTGCATTCAGCATGGCAACTTCTGTTTTGTTGTTGATATCTGCCGCTGCGTCCATGTCTTGTAGAACACGTGTTGCAACATCAGGGGTGCAAAATGCGCGAATATCATCTTTATTTTTCGCATCCCAATCAGCTTGCATGCGCATGAAAATATTACGTGCAGCATCTAAGAAATGTGTTTCATCAATGGTGGGTTTTGCTGCAGTAGTGCTTGTTTCAGCGCCCATAAATGTTTCATGACTGTTTTGTTCGGGTTGACCAAAAGGAGTGTGTTGGGGTGAGCCATGACCAGCATGGGCATATTCTGCTTGGTTTCTTCTTGCTCCAGCGGCGCGGCGCATAAACCAGAAAATAGCAAAAGCAATACCACCAAAAATCAAGATATCCATAAAGTTGATGCCTTCAAAACCACCACCAAAGAACATTGCACCCAATAAACCACCCATGGCTAGGCCACCAAGTATGCCCATCATGCCACCAGCACGTGAACCAGTTGCTGCTTTTGAATTATTCATGTTTTGTTTGGGTGCAGGTTTGGAGAAACTTTTCTTTTGGTTGAATGATTTTCCGAAGCTTCCGCCCATACCAAAACGTTTGGCTTCTGCCTGACCACTTAATCCTGTGACACTTATAAACATAGCTAATAAGCTCAATATCAATACTATTTTCATTTTTATATTATCCTTTTTTAAGCGTTATAGAAAATCAGTTGGGCAGCCGCAGCGAGAAACATTTGCTTACGTAGCGCCTTATCCTCAACATCTTGTAGTCTTTCGGCAAGTCTGCGTAAGTCTGAGCAGCAAATGACATTACTTTTTTTTACCTTTCGTTCTTCGCGGATTCCAGCGCCGGCATGTACACGTGTCCAAACTTTGCTTAAACCTTGCAACTTACATTGTGTAAAACATGCTTTGCGAATATCTTCGTGTAATAAGCGAATATGTTGCGCTATCACTGGATGATCCACAGCAATGATAAGCCCTAATGAACCATCCTGTTGGGGTTCGATGGCAATAGGTTCACTGCGCTCTGCCATCATGGTGCCTACAATATGTGCCCAATACTTGCGTAAGGTTGCAATACTGGTTAAACGCTGCATACGTTCAGCATCAAAAACTTTTTTAAAGTTCAGGTTGAGCGGTTTGAGTTCGGATGTTTTACGTTTGGCCATGGGTATTGAATTTGCTACCTAAAAAGGAAGCTTTTTCCCGCCAAGAATATGGACATGAAGATGGAATACCTCTTGCCCACCACCTTCGCGCACATTAATCACCAACCTATAACCAGCTTCGAGTTTCAACACATCATTAGCAATGTGGTTAACACGATCCATGAGCATACCAAGCAATGTAGGGTCTTTGGCATCGGCTAAAGTAGGGATGTGAAGCTTAGGAATCACCAAAACATGTGTAGGTGCTTTGGGATGAATATCGTTGAAAGCAAAAACATCATCATCTTCATAAACTTTGCCTGAAGGAATGTCGCCAGCAATAATTTTACAAAATAAACAATCGCTCATGATTAAGTTCCTCGTGCATGGAATAGGGTCTTACACGGTAAGTGTAACGCCTTGCCGAGGAATGTGTAGCTGGTTGATGCTCTTTGATGTGTATCTAGCCTTTGGCATGTTGATTGCTGCGTTTATAAAGAGATGTAGTGGTTTGAAAAAAGTATTGAAGTTGGAATCTTTAGCCAGTCAAAAGAATATCAAACTTATGCAGGTTAGCAGCTTTTTGAATGCATGGTTCTAATTTTTGGCTTGTTATTGCCGATAGATAATATGTAACGAGCTGATGAACAGCGATTTTTTTATCCAAGGATGGTGTTGATATGTGTGAATATTTAATCAGTGTAGATTTGGAGCTTTATGGCCCTTATCATTCCGAAGAACATGCGCGGTATGCATGCCATGTGTTTGCAAGAAAACATCCAGATTTAGCAGATGAGTGTGATATTTTAACGATTGATTCACCCTTTGCGGCTGAATTTTTATTTGAGCCTAGGCTTTTGCATTGATGGCAACTGCTTGCGATCAAGTTTTTTCAACCCAGCCAAAACGGATGATATGTTCTTTGTCCGTTTTAGCCCATTTTTTGACTTTGGCTTCAAGTTTTAGTGCATCTGAGCGTGAGCCGATTAACTTTTGAAAAACCAGCTCCAGCGGAGCTTTCCCTCTCAAGTATTTGGCACCTTTACCAGCTTGATGTTGGGCAAAACGTCGGCTTACATCTGTGGTGATGCCAGTATAAAGAAAACCACCGTTGCAACGAATCATATACAAAAACCATGCGGTATTGGTTTTGCCATCACTTTCATTATTTTCTGCTGTGGGTGTAGCTTCTTCGATATTACCCATACTTTAAGCAACTGCCGATATTTCATAAAAAATCGTTGTGCCAGCAACCTTAATGTCAAAATCTTCACCTTCAGTTTTTCCGAGTAAAACACGACCCAGTGGGGCCTGGGGTGTGATGACGGTGATGGTTTGAAAATCAAGCTGAACTTTTAAGCCGCCTGCATCAGCGGCTAGCCATAAGTATTGTTGTTTGCCTTGTTCATCGGTGAGGGCAATCAAGGATGACAAAACAATGGTGGTTGATGGTTGCTCAAGCGTCAATTGCTTGAAATAGGCAAGTGCTCGCTCCAATTCCAGCAAACGTATGCCTTGGCCTTGTGCCAAGTAAGATGCTTCTGTACCCATGGTTTCATACTTGCTCGACCCAAGGCAATCTTTATGGGTTGCTGTATCGCGTGCTACTTCGACAGCTTGTGCCGCAATAGCAATATCAGCCTGCAACTGAGCTATGATTAAGGTCAAAACCTTTTGTTTATCCATGACGGTGGTCTTCCACCTTCTAAGCAAGTGCGCTTAAGATGATGGCTGGCGAACAAGGATGTTGCTGTCGGTATGTTCGAATGTTTTGCTGTAAATATCCAGCATAATGGTTTGTTCATAGCTTAATGTATCACCATCAAGGGTAAGTATTTGGCTGAAGGCCGAGGTGTTGGCTTTTCTCTGCATAAATGAGGATTGGGCAATGCCACCATCAAAACCAGTGTCTTCAGCCGAAACTTGGAAAACAATGGCATTGGCGGGCGCATGGTCGGTGTCCAACACTTTGCCACAAGCCACCACGCTTACGCCACGTGGAATAGCAAAAGAATGTGTCACTACACCTGTTGCAGCATCCCAAGACCAGTAACCTGTTTGATGATGAAACACATCACTATTTTCAGATCGTTGTACTACTTGCACATAGTGTAATAATACCAAGGTTTGTGCTTCGGCATTGCTAACATCACCAATGCCTTCAAATGTAATGGTTTCAAAGTAAGCATTGTTTTCCGAACCGACTGGTTCAGGCGCAATGTCAGTGCCTTTATCACCTTTCCAAACACCAATCAGCCCTGCTAGTGGGCCATAATTAATTTCTGTCATAGTTTATTCCCTGTGTCAGGTAGACGTTTTTATTTTTATATAAGTGCTTTGAACCATATGATTAAATAAGTAATTGCACATACATGTTGAAGCTATGATAATTAGCGCGACGCTTTTTCATCATGGCCTGAGACACCAAAACGACGAGCGAGTTCATTTAAAATATCATCAGGAGATAACCCTTTTTGTGCTAACATCACCATGGTATGAAACCAAAGGTCAGCTGTTTCATAGATGATTTGTTGTTTGTCTTCATTCTTGGCGGCGATGATGGTTTCAATGGCTTCTTCACCAATCTTTTCCAACATTTTATCTGGTTTAGCATAAAGCGATGCGACATAGGATTTATCTGCTGCTTCTGATTTGCGTGCTTCAAGGATAGCAGCCAATTCTTTTAAGATGTCGTGATTCATGACGCTGCTCCTTGTATTTTTCCTTCCACGTTTAAAATCAAACTTTGTACTTGATTGTATGCATCTTGCCAATCAAAAGGTTCATCACTTAAAGCAAGTACTTTTGCAGCTTTAAGGTCTTTTTTTGCCATAGAGAGTAATGGTGATGGCACATCAGGCAGCTTCATAAAGAATTTGACCCTGTTGTTGAATAGTTTGTAATATGTATTGGTTTTTTTCTTGTGTTAATTCATTTTCGTTAAAAAGTAATAGGTCTTTAGGCACAGCGTAGCAAGCTAATGTTTTGTACAGTTGCGCAGTTTTTTTGCGGCGACTTTCCTTAACGTCTAAAGTGCCTTTTTCAATGATACACAAATCAATATCAGACGTTTCAGAGTTTTTCCCCGTTGCATATGAACCAAAGAGTATAATGCGTAAAGGTTGTATCTCACCAACAATGGTATTTACCATATTCTGAATTTCTTTTTGTGTTATCACTGCATTGGCTCCTCAAACGTTACCCATTTGTCACCACGTTTTTCTCTATAAAAACATGATTGACGATCGGTGTGGCAGGCAGGGCCAGTTTGCTCAATAAGCATAAGGATAGTGTCGCCATCGCAATCAAGGTAGATATCTAATACCCGTTGTACATTGCCACTTGTTTCGCCTTTTTTCCATTGTTGCTGGCGAGAGCGCGAATAATAGTGAGCAAAGCGTGAGTTTAGTGTTTGAACAACTGCTTCTTTATTCATCCATGCCATCATCAATACGCGGCCTGTATCAACGGATTGGGCAATGGCAGGCACTAATCCTGCATCGTTAAATTTAATGTCTTTGAGTAGACTATCCGTGCCCATGGGTGCTTGTGGTTCGACTTTTTCTACAGGTATAATCAAGGCTACATTTTTCTCGTTATCCATATTGATTAGCCTTGGCCTGTGAGTTTGGCCAACACACGTGTTGCTGCGGCAATGGTGTTATCAATGTCTGCATCAGTGTGGGCAGCAGATACAAATGCAGCTTCATATTGGGATGGGGCGAGATACACACCTTCATCCAACATGGCATTAAAGAATTTACCGAAAAATGCCAAGTCACAATGACCACTTACATCTGAACAGCAGCTAACTTTTTCCAAATCGGTGAAAAACACTGTAAACATGGAACCAAAACGATTACCCGTAGCAGCAACACCAGCAGCCTTGCAACCAGCCAATAAACCTTCAAACAAACGTTTGGATTTTGCTTCCAAGTCAGCATATAAAGTATCATTTTGTAAGCGTGATAATGTTTCCAAACCAGCGCGCATGGCAAGTGGATTGCCCGACAACGTTCCAGCTTGGTAAACTGGGCCATCGGGTGAAATTTTGCGCATGATGTCTTCGCGACCACCATAAGCGCCCACTGGCAAACCACCACCAATGATTTTGCCCAAACATGTTAAGTCGGGCGTGATGCCAAATAATTTTTGCGCACCACCAGAAGAAACACGGAAACCACACATCACTTCATCAAAAATGAGCAAGGTGCCTTCTTGGGTACAAATATCGCGCAAGGCTTGCAAGAAGCCAGTAGAGTATAAATCCATCACACCTGTATTGCCAGGGATTGGCTCGACGATGATACAAGCGATTTCGCCTTTGTTGGCTGCAAACAAACGTTTGACTTCATCCAAATCTTGGAATGGCGCTGTTAAAGTGAGCTTGGCATAATCAGCAGGTACACCCGCTGAATCAGGCTCACCAAAGGTTGCCGCACCAGAACCAGCTTTGACCAATAAACCATCGGCATGGCCATGGTAACCACCATCAAATTTTAGAATTTTATCACGGCCAGTAAAACCACGCGCCAAACGCAAAGCACTCATGGTGGCTTCAGTGCCAGAGCTTACAAACCGCACCACATCAATGCTTGGCACCATATCAATAACCATTTGTGCCAAATCAATTTCCAGTTCACATGGCGCACCAAAAGAAACTCCTTTTTGTGCTGTTTCAGTAATGCCAGCAATCACAGCGTCGTGAGCGTGACCCAAAATCATTGGACCCCAAGAGCCAACGTAGTCGATATAAGTATTGCCATCGACATCAGTGACATACGCACCTTTGGCGTGATCAAAGAAACGCGGTGTGCCGCCCACACCTTTAAAGGCGCGCACAGGTGAATTGACACCACCTGGAATGATTTTTTTAGCTGCTTCAAAGTCTTTCAGTGATTGTTCAATATTGCTCATCTTTTCCCTACTTTTCTTTTAGTCATATTTGAAGTTAACCACGGAGACACAAAGGCACAGAGAAAATAATCGTCATTCCCGTGCAGGCGGGAATCCATTCTTATCTCCCTTTGTATCTTTGTGCCTCTGTGGTTCAATACTATTTTTTAACCGTTGTTCATTTGGCGCAAGACATAACGTAAAATGCCGCCATGTTGATAATATTCAACTTCTTTGGGTGTATCAATGCGCACGATAGCTGTAAATGTTTTGCTTGAGCCATCTTCGGCGGTGGCAACTATGGTTACAGACTTGGCAGAACCATCACCCAAGCCGTTGATGTTGAAAGACTCTTGACCCGTTAGACCCAAAGATGTTGGTGTTTCGCCATCATTGAATTGCAAAGGAAGAATACCCATGCCGACCAAGTTGGAACGGTGAATACGTTCATACGATTCAGCAATCACAGCCCGCACGCCCAACAACATAGGGCCTTTGGCTGCCCAATCGCGCGATGAACCAGAGCCATATTCTTTACCTGCTAAAATCATAGCAGGCACGCTTGCTTCTTTGTACTTCATGGCTGCATCATAAATGCTCATTGGCGCTTGGCTTGGTTGGTGAATGGTTTCACCGCCTTCGGTGCCCGGTGCCAATTGGTTGCGCAAACGGATGTTGGCAAAGGTGCCACGCATCATGATTTCATGGTTGCCACGGCGTGAGCCGTAAGAGTTGAAGTCTTTCAACTCTACGCCATGTTCCAACAGGTATTTGCCAGCAGGGGAGTTGGCTTTGATGGCACCTGCAGGTGAGATATGATCTGTGGTCACAGAATCACCCAAAATGGCCAAAATGCGTGCACCTTGGATATCTGCCACGGCATCCACGGTTTGGGTCATGCCTGTGAAATAAGGTGGGTTTTGGATGTACGTTGAATTGTCATCCCAATCAAAACGCGCGCCAGCTGGAGCGGCCAATGCTTGCCAATTTTTATCACCTTTAAATACATCTTTATAAGAAGATTCGAATTGTTCTTTGGTGACACATGATCCAACCACTGCCGCCAATTCTGCTTGTGTAGGCCAGATGTCTTTGAGGAATACATCATTGCCATTTTTGTCTTGGGCTAAGGGTTCATTAAACACGTCGATGTTCATGGTGCCTGCAATGGCATAAGCCACGACAAGTGGTGGAGATGCGAGGTAGTTCATGCGCACTTCGGCGTGTACTCGCCCTTCAAAGTTGCGATTGCCCGATAACACCGATGTCACCGACAACTCACCATCAACAATGGCTTTCGACACTTCTACAGGCAAGGGGCCAGAGTTGCCAATGCAAGTGGTGCAACCATAACCGACCACGTGGAAACCAAGTGATTTAAGTGGTTCCATCAATTCGGCTTTTTCTAAATATTCAGTGACCACCAAAGAGCCAGGGCCGAGCGATGTTTTCACCCAAGGTGCAGCAGTTAAACCCAAAGCAGCAGCCTTTTTGGCCACAAGTCCAGCACCAAGCATTACTGTTGGGTTAGAAGTGTTGGTACAAGAAGTGATAGCAGCAATCACCACTGCACCATCTTGGATAATCACTTCTTTGCCCTTGATTGTAGTAGACACAGCTTTTGAATGTAAACCAGCTTCTGCTTTGATGGTGGCGACATCACGAACAAATGCAGCCTTTGATTCACTTAATGAAATACGATCTTGTGGGCGTTTAGGGCCAGAGATGGATGGTACTACAGTGCTCATATCCAAGCTGATGTTTTCATCATATACCGCATCGTTATTTTCGCCTTCGCGGAACATGCCTTGGGCTTGATAATAAGCTTTCACCAATGGTACTTGATCGCCACGGCCAGTAAGTTTGAGGTAGTTTAATGTTTCCTCATCAATAGGGAAAATGCCACATGTTGCGCCATATTCAGGCGCCATATTGGCAATGGTTGCGCGATCTGCCAAAGGCAAGGTATCCAAACCCGAACCATGAAATTCAACAAATTTACCAACCACGCCATGTTTGCGCAGAATTTCAACAATGGTTAAGACCAAATCAGTGGCCAATGCCCCTTCAGGCAATTGCCCTGTAAGCTCAAATCCAACCACTTTAGGCACCAACATCGATACAGGCTGACCAAGCATAGCCGCTTCAGCTTCAATGCCACCCACGCCCCAACCAAGAACACCAAGACCATTAATCATGGTGGTGTGAGAGTCTGTGCCAATCAAAGTATCGGGATATGCTTCATTTTCAGCGTTTACAAATACAGTACGGGCTAAGTTTTCCAGATTAACTTGATGCACAATGCCAGTGCCAGGAGGCACTACTTTGAATGTTTCAAAAGCATTTTGTCCCCATTTGAGGAATTTATAACGCTCTTCATTGCGCACAAACTCAATGGCTGTGTTTTGGGCTGCTGATTCGTTGGTTGCAAAGTGATCCACCTGCACAGAGTGATCAATCACCAACTCCGCAGGGGCAAGCGGATTAATTTTAGCAGGGTCACCACCCAAATCCGCCATGGCATCACGCATCGCAGCCAAGTCTACAACAGCAGGTACACCAGTGAAATCTTGCATCAACACACGGGCTGGCATGTAGGCGATTTCTTTTGGTTCATCAGAAGGTTTGCGGTTGATAAGCGCTAGAATGTCTTCACGTGTAACATTAATGCCATCTTCACGGCGAAGTAAATTTTCAAGCAATATTTTAAGCGAATAGGGCAGGTGAGAAGTATCGCCTACGGCATCCAATTGATAATAAGTATAAACCTTATCGCCGATCTTAAGTGTGGTACGCGCATCAAAACTATGACTCACATGTTTCTCCTACAAAGTAGTATTTAATAAAATTCAAAAATGATAGGGCGACAGCATAACAAAAGGCTGGTTTTATGCCATGATTTTAGGTGCTCGTCGCATCTAAGAAAGGAAGTGAATATATGCTTTTTGCATCACTTGATGATGCATATAGCGCATGTTGCGCTTATTTTTTGATAACAAAACTTGCTATGAAGTATTGTTGGAAGCACAACCAAAAGAGCTGGATTTTTAATATGTCCAGTTGTTTTGCAGGCGAACAGTTGCACCCATTTCCTCGAATATTTTGTAGAGCCCATAAAGGGTGCGGTCGGTAAATACAAAGTCAGGGTGCATGATGATGTAGCCATTTTTGTTATTACGTTCCGTCCGAAGCTTATCCATGGCCTTAAACCCTTGTCTGGCATAACCAGTATGCGCAGCAAAATCAAAGGTTTCACTTTTAAATGGTAGTGATACCCAGTCATTGAAGGGTTTTAATACTTCTTGAAAGTATTCGGTGGAAATATTGTTGCCAGAACTATTTTTAAGCATGTTTAATTCATCATAAATTGCAATAACTGCTTCAGGTTTTTGGTGCACAATGGCTTTGTAAAGTTTAGATAAATTGCGGCAAAAGAGTGGCTCTAGTTGTTTGATACAACCAAAATCAATCAACCCTAATTTGTCTTTATCACAAAAGAGATAATTACCAGGGTTGGGGTCGGCATGAAAACAATTGAGCTCAAAAACTGAATGTATGTATAAATCGTAAATCGTCTGTGCATAATGATTTCTTTGTTGTTGTGAGGGGTTATGCTTTAACCAAGCTTTCAGGTGTTCTCCTTGGAGCAATTGCATGCAAAGCAAATTTTCACTTGTCCACTGATTGTACACCTTTGGCACAATGATGTTTTTAAGGGCGATATGATTCGCAAACCAAGTAATGTTTTTAGCTTCTTGTTCATAGTTTACTTCTTCTAATAGGCGCAGCTCTATTTCTTTAAGAAGGGGTATAATCATATCACTATCTTTAAGGGGTTTGATAAGTGCTTTTACCATTTGAATATCACTTTGAATCGTTTTTGCGATACCAGGATACTGTACTTTAATAGCGAGTTCATCACCATTGCTTAATTGGGCTTTATGAACTTGACCTAAGCTAGCTGCAGCAAAAGCTTGGCTTTCAAATGCAGAAAAAATATTTTCAGGCGCATCGCCCAATGCTTGCATCATAACTTTTCTAATGAGGGCACGATTAAGAGGTGGTACTTGATGATAGGACTTTGCAAGTTCTTCTTGATAAGACAAAGGCAAGAAGTCTGATTCCATGCTCAATATTTGAGCCACTTTTAAGGCTGTGCCTCGCAAATAGCTCATCATTTTAAAAATAGAATTTGCATTTTTAGTGTTGATATTATCTAAGTTGGCCTTGGTTTGTTGCGCTGAAAGAAAAGGTCGTTTAGAGAAATGTGCCAGATGATTTAAACCAACTTTGGCAGCGGTGAAACTAAAATGACTTGCGCGCTTAAATTTTCCAATGGGTAGTTTATCAGACATCTTTTTTATCCATGAAATTACGTTTGGTTTTGATATCTTTAACAACGGTTGTTAAGGGATCCAATAGTTTAAAGAAGCTATTCATATGCTGTCTAAATAAGAATGAGATAATGTCTATGCCTTTTGCAACAACTCCACTTTGCAAGAGCGAAACAGAAAAATCTAAACTTTTATCAAGCAGTTGCGTGGTTTGCGTAAAATGATCAGATTCATCTTTTAGCCAATAATAAAGCATGCCCAAATAGAGGTCTGTAAATAATTCAGGAATCATGCCTTGATAGGGTTGTTCAGGAATTTCTCCTGCTTCTATAGCGGCAGACAACATGTCTTCGATGCACGAGGTAAATAAAGCTCGGCCATCGGCCATTTCACTTTTACTTGCCACAGGTGTTTGCATAACGCGTTCAAAAGCTATGGCAACAAACTCTCTGTCAGGGAGAAACAATTCAAATTTGCTTTCTATTAATGTGTGAAGTTGTTCTTGTAAGCTGTAAGTATGAAAGTCAGGAATGTTTTTTAGAGTTTCGATGGCTTTGTGCTGTTGTTGTTCAAAATAGGCAGCAATAATTTTTTCTTTTGTAGGGAAATAATTATAAATCGTGGCATCAGAGACACCACCTCGGCGCGCAATTGCACGCATTGTTGCTGACTTAAAACCTTTTTCGATAATCTCATCTACTGCCGCAGCAATAAGTTTGGCCTTAATTTTCAAGCGTTCGTTAGCACTTATTTTCATGGAAAACCCCTTTAATATAAAATTACATTAATTAATTATGCCTATAATGTCAATTAAATGAGTGTAAATATATTTAAATGGTTTGAGACAAATCCTAATAAAATAGTTCTGTCATATTCTGTTAAGCAATAAAGTTGTTTATGAATAATGCTTATGAAAAAAGTGCTTGCATTGTGATAATGATAATGATTATCATTCTGACTTATGCAGAAGCTTACCGCGCAACGTCAAGCCATTTTAGATGTCATTAATCGCTCAGATAAACACTGGGATGCCGATGAGGTGGCGTATGCATTAAAAGAAAATGATACACCTATCGGCATTGCAACGGTGTACCGCGGGCTGGCGGCGTTGGCAGAGCAGGGATTGATTGAGTCTATTCAGTTGGCGGATAAAAAACGCTATGAGCGGGCAGATAAAAAACATCACGACCATTTGATTTGTACGGATTGTGGTGATATCGAAGAGTTTTGTAAGCCTGAAATTGAAAAGCTTCAGGATTTGGTGGCAAGTGAACATGATTTTACGATTCAAGGACATCAGCTATTGCTGTTTGGTATTTGTATACGTTGCAAAGGAAAAGGAATTTAAATGTTATCTGCGTTGATTATTGTGTTTCGCGAAGTATTGGAAATGTCCATGGTATTGGGCATGTTGTTTGCAGCCACCAAAGGTGTTCTCGGCTGTAAGAAGTGGATTGGTGCAGGTGCCTTGATGGGTGTGATGGGTGCACTTACCGTGGCGATTTTTATGGAGAAACTTGAAAGCTCGGTAGAAGGTGCGGGCGAATTTATTTTTAATGCAGTTGTGCTTTCTATTGCTTCGATGTTGCTGGCCTGGACTGTGATTTGGATGAGTAAACATGGGCGTGAAATGAGTCAACGTATCCAACAAGTTGGAGCTTCAGTTGCTGAGGGTTCAACACCTATGGTGTCGTTGATGATTGTTTCCTTTGCAGCAGTGATGCGAGAAGGTTCAGAGGCTGTGTTTTTCTTGTTTGGTGCACTTCAAGCAGGTGAAGATAAAGCTTCGATGTTAACAGGTGGTATCTTTGGCTTGTTTGCAGGTGCTGGTTTAGGGTTTTTATTGTATCTTGGTTTGGTGCGTATTCCGATGAAGTACATTTTTGATGTGATGGGTGCATTGTTGATGTTGCTTGCAGCAGGCATGGCCTCACAAGCAGCGAATAATTTGGTGCTTGTTGATATTCTCCCCCCCCTGATTGATACCCTTTGGGATAGCTCAGGCATTCTTTCTGAGGATAGTTTCTTAGGCAGTGTATTGCATGTGATGGTGGGTTATAGCGACAGACCAAGTGGCATGCAGATGATAGTATTTGTTTTAACATTGGGTTTTGTTTTTTGGCTGTATCAGCGCGCTAGAGCTAAATAGTTCATGTTAAAACAGTTGTACCCGAGTTGTGCTGAACCATCATTATTAAAAGGTATTTATCTCAAGCTCAATTTGCATCAACGGGCCAAAGCTGGTGATGTTTTTATCTATGCCAATTATATCAGCAGCCTTGATGGCCGAATTTCATTGTTTGATAAGAAAGAAGATGAATATACGGTGCCCCCAAGCATTGCCAACGCCAGAGACTGGCGCTTATACCAAGAGCTAGCAGGGCAAAGTGATATGATGCTCACTTCGGCACGATATTTTAGGCAATTGGCCAAGGGCAAAGCCCAAGATTTATTGCCAGTGGGTTTAAGCCCAAACTTTGAAGATATTAAACAGTGGCGAGAGCAGCAGGGTTTGAAGGCGCAGCCTGATGTGCTGATTTTGTCAGATAGTTTGGATATTCCGCTTGCAGCGCTACGAAGTTTATCAGATCGAAAAACCATTGTGTTAACCAAAACACAAGCAAATCAAGATAAGGTGCAGCAGCTTGAAACATGTGGTGTACAAGTGATTCAGGCAGCAACGGCTGTGACAGGTCAATTTGTGCGACAAAGCCTGATTGCACTGGGTTATCAAAGTGCTTATATGATTGCAGGACCAAAAGTTCACCACACTTTGCTTGTTGATGGTTGCGTGGATGAGCTGTTTCTAACTTCACATTTTTCATTGCTTGGTGGTCAAGCTTTTCACAGCATTTTAGAAGATGATATGCCCGTAAACCATATGAAGCTATTATCACTCTACCTTGATGAACAAGAAGGGCAGATGTTTCAACGATTTGCATACCAGCAGATTGCTTATCAAAATAAGGGAAAATAATGTCTTTATCAAACTTTGATTTTGCTGCAACACCACACATTCACTTTGGACTAGGCACACGCCATCAATTAATCGGCATCCTTAAAACACTGGGGTCAAAAGTATTGCTCGTTTCAGGTGGAAAATCATTTGATGAATCGGCGAAATGTTTGACTCTTTTGGATGAGCTAAATGAGCATTTTGAAGTGCAACGTGAACGAATGTCTGGCGAACCAACACCTGCGATGGTGGATGCTTGGGTGGCGAAATACCAACGCTTTAAGCCCGATGTGGTGGTGGCGATTGGTGGCGGAAGTGCAGTGGATGCAGCCAAAGCTGTGGCAGGGCTTTTGCCAT
>JAJFLD010000181.1 GCA_021772875.1 Ghiorsea sp.
TGCAACTGCTGCAGATGCTGAAGCCATTGGTTTTGATGAGGGGCCTAAACACCCCAACTGGATTGCCGAATTGGAAAAACGCGGCATTGCAGTGACCACCGAAATAAAGCGTGCCCAAGCCGCACAAGTCTTACAACACTATCATGAAACCAATGGTTTTATTTATAACGCTTAAACACTCCCCGTTATTGCCCAAGACCAATCATCAAACATCCCAGCCTTTAAAAAAAGTAATATCAGCCAAATTCTTTCGCTTACGCTCAGCCTTCTCTATGGCTTGAAAACCTTCATCAAGATGCTCAGTTTTACCACGGTAACCCAGAGCAATCGCAGCCATGGGTTTAACATCTTCGGGGATATGAAATGTTGCACGCACAGCATCCGCATCAAACCCACCCATCTGGTGTGTGACCAATCCTATTGCTGCGGCTTGTAAACATAATGAGACACTTGCCGCACCTGTATCATACTCAGCCCAACGATTTCCTTGACCATTGTGGCTAAAGACAGTGTGTGTACAAGCCACCAACAATACTGGCGCATGTTGTGCCCACTCCTGATTCTTTGGTGCCAGACATGAAAGAAGTTTTTGCCACATGGCTTCATTCTCTTCTTTATGACAAACAATAAACCGCCATGGCTCATCACCAAAACATGATGGTGCCCAACGTGCCGCTTCTAAACAACGATGAAGATCTTGTTTTGAAACGGGTTTATCCGCATCAAAAGCCCTTGGGCTCCAACGTTGCTGAAACATTTCATGTGTATCATGCTCTGGGTTACTCTGCGTTTCACTCATCATTGACCTCTGATATTTTTTCTAAGTCTTATATCTAAAAATTAATCTACAAATGGCCCATGTTGACGAATGGGTTCGCCGTGCGGTTGACCAAAACATAAAATCATCCTGCTGTTTTCTTTTGCCATCAACGAAAGCAAACTTGCTTGATCAAAAAAGGCAGCTTCAGATGCTTTGAATGTTTCTTGATTTAATATGACTTCTCCTTCAATGATATAAACAAAACCTCGAAACCCTTGAGGTATTTGCTTTTGATAAAGGCTAGCCTTGTTGATGCTCACATCCAAATAAAGCACTGGTGTTTGCAACTTGGTTGGTGAACCTTCACCCACAAGCGTTCTTACCACCACACCATCGTTGGTATCTGTTGGAATATCTGCAACATCAACCTGCTCATAATCAGGTGCTATTTGTTTCAAAGCTTTGGCTAAATTCACCCACAATTGAAAACCATGAGCTCTGCCTTTAGGTGTTTCTGAGTGAACAATGCCTTTGCCTGCTGTGAAACGTTGCAAGCCACCTGCTGTTACGGTTGAGCGGTTACCCAGATTGTCCTCATGCTGCATGCCACCACTTAACATATAAGTCACCCCTTCAAAACCGCGGTGAGGGTGGTCAGGAAAACCTCCCGAATCAATATCAAAGTGATCACATAAAACAAAAGGATCAAAATTCATCAAACCATGCACAGGCATCAAACGTTTGACCACAACACCATCACCTTCTGGCACGGTTAACGCAGTTACTTTTTTCATCGTTAAGCTCCTTGTATAAATATTGAGGGCAATCCTTTGGGTACGATGCGTGTAGGGTTGATGCTCTCATGGCTGTAATAATAATGCCGTTTGATATGCCCAATATTCACCGTATCTGCCACCTTAGGCTGTTGGTACAAATCCAACAAATAACGCGATAAATGTGGATAATCTGTAATTTGTTTTTTATTGCATTTAAAATGCCCAAAATACACTGCGTCAAAACGAATCAAGGTGGTAAACAAACGCCAATCAGCTTCTGTGATAGCATCACCCACCAGATAACGCTGCTCTGAAAGACGACTTTCCATATCATCTAAAGCAACAAACAATGCATCTACAGCTTCATCATAAGCATCTTGGGTAGTGGCAAAGCCACATTTGTATACACCATTGTTGATATATTCATAAACAAAAGCATTGATGGTATCTATTTCAGCGCGCAAGCGTTCAGGATAATAATCAACTGTGTTGCCAGTGATGTCATTAAAAGCAGTATTCAACATACGAATAATATCTGCTGATTCATTGGACACGATGGTTTGTGTTTTTTTATCCCACAAGATTGGCACTGTCACCCGGCCTGTATAGTCGGGCTTGGCATGTGTATATAATTGATGGGCATAAACATAACCATACAAAGGCTCTGGCTCATCTTTAAATTGCCAACCATGCTCCAACATATCAGGACTAACTATGCTTACATCAATGATCTTGGTTAAACCTTTAAGGGCACGAAAAATCAATGTGCGATGCGCCCAAGGGCAAGCCAGAGAAACATACAAGTGATAACGTCCTACCTCAGCAGGAAACTTACCATCGCTACCGCCAAGCCAATGGCGAAACACTGAGTCTTGGCGTTCAAAACGACCATTGCTGCTTTTGGTATCATACCACTGGTCAACCCATTTACCTTCGACCAACAAACCCATAACGCATACCTCTTAAAAATACTTTATTGATACGATGTCGCTTACAGGTTTTTATGCGAACCATCACAAAACGGCGCATTTTTTGTTTGTTTGCATTGGCACAAAGCTACTTTTTTCTTCTCTTTCATCTCAAATGCCAACGGCGTGAAGTCTGTGCCTTGATGTGAGCCATCACAAAATGGCTGATTCGCTGATCTTCCACATCTGCAATAATGATAAGTACCAGCCTCCAATTCTAAGACTTTTGGTTCTTTTGCTGCAATCACTGCTTCACTCATATCTTGCTCCTAATTTTCTTCACCTAAACACATCTTGAAATAAAAGGCTCTGGGGCAAAATCGACCCAGCGCCTTTTTTCAAATCATTACCGACGAATGCCTTCAATGGAGAAATACAATTCCACTTCTTGTGATGCAGGGCCTAAATCTTTCAAAATATCATAATCTTTGAGTTTGATTGTGGTATGCCCTTCAAAACCACGGCGAAAGCCACCCCATGGATCTTGTCCGGCACCCACTTGTTCACCTTCAATGACAATATCCTTGGTCACGCCGTGCAATGTAAATTTACCTTTGATGGTGATAGCTTTGCCATGTTCTTCAAATGATGTGCTCACAAATTTAGCTGTGGGATAACGATCCACCAACAAAAAATCCTTGCTGCGCAAATGCTTATCTCGCAAAGCATGATTAGAATCCACACTTGCTGTATCAATCGTCACCTCAACTGACGAAGCGCTTGGGTTCTTCTCATCGTAGTCAAACTGACCGCTAAAGGTGTTAAAGCGGCCCAATAACCAGCTGTATCCCAAATGCTGAATTTTAAATTGGATAAATGCATGTGCATTCTTATTATCAATATCATACGTTGCTGCTTGTGCAGGCATGGATAAACCTAAAGTTACCAACCCTGCTATGAGTATCGCTTTCATTTTCATTTTTTTATTCTCCTTTTTTGCCCAACATGCGTAATAAGGTATCATCTTTATCTATAAAATGGTGTTTTAAAGCAGCTAAAGCATGTAAACTCACAAATCCCATAAAAGCCCATGCCGTAACCATATGTACTTTCCCAGCAATAAATTCTCTTCCCTTTTCAGCAGGAAACAGTGCTGGCACATCCCAAATATGGAATATTTCCACAGCTCGCCCGTCGGCCGTAATGATCAAATAACCACTAACCATCAAAACCAGCATAAATACATAGTGCAAACGATGCACCAGCAAACCAGCCTTTTTCTCAAAAGTTGACCCCGACAATGCAGGCAGTGGATTGCTCAAACGCCAGCCCAAACGCAAAAGCAGCAACAGCAAGAGCAACATGCCAATGCTGATATGCAAATCAGGCGCTGTTTTATACCAAGCATCCATATAACCTAATTCCACCATATAAAGCCCAAGTGCAAACATTCCAAACATTAGCAATGCCATCAGCCAGTGTATCACAATGCTTACCCAGCCATAAGCGGAGGTTGTATTTCTGAGCTGCATCTAAAAAACCTCCACCTGTAGCGTCGTATCTGAACACAACGAATTATTCACGCTACCTTGATAGTAAAAAAGCATATATAGTTCATCAATATGATGTGTTTTATCAATCAGGATATTTCCTTATGACCTTAGAACAACTTAAATATCTCGATGCTATTGTGGCACAGGGCAGCTTTCGTGCTGCTGCTGAAGCTGTGTACAGAAGCCAATCATCATTGAGCATTAGCATTCAGAAACTCGAACAAGAGTTAGGGTTTAAGCTTTTTACGCGTGATGGTTATCGCCCTGAGTTAACCGATGCGGGCAAAGCCATCTACCAAAAAGCTAAGCTCCTACTAAGCCAAAGCTTGGAATTGCATAATTTGGCAAAACACCTTGCCAAAGGTTGCGAAGCTGAAATCAGCCTTGCCATCAGTGGCATTGTGCCCATTGAACCTGTGATTGATGTCTTAAATCAACTTGCCATCACCTACCCTGAAACGCGCATCAGTATTCTCATTGAAAACCTCAATGGCACCATGGAACGCATCCACGATGATGATGCGGACATTGCCATCACCGACTCACTCGATTTTGAAGGACAGTGGCAATATCTTCCATTAACAGATATCCCCTTTGTAAGCGTTGTACCCAGCTCATCCTCTTGGGCACAACATGCGCAGACACTTACAGAACAAGCTTTGGAAAAAGAGACCCTGATTGTCGTGCGCGATACCAGCCATCATTCACCACGCATCACCAAAGGTATTTTAGGAGGTTCGCCGCAGTGGGTGGTCAACGATTTTGCCACCAAACAACGTATCATCTGCTCAGGTAAAGGCTGGGGACGCATGCCGCTTCATTTGGTGACAGATGATATAAAACACGGTCGTTTAACCATACTCACATCCCAACCTTTTGAAAAATTTTATGCCCCCACCTTTTTGGTCAGAAAGAAAAACAGAAACACAGGCCCTGTTGAACAAGCTTTATGGGAAGCATTAAAACATATGCATTGGACATAACCGAACACTCTACACCCTATGCCGTCACGCAATAAAGTTGGATAGGCAATCAATTTTTCAAAAATTATCATGGCAAATGAAATGGAGTAAGCATGATGAGAAAAGCTCTGGATAACAATAAGCTGAAAACAGCCTACCATAACGTTGCCAAACATGATGATTTTCAGCATTCCTTTTTGACAGCAACATCTGATCAACGGGGAAGAAAATTATTGGTTGAGATGACAGTATCGACCGAAGATAACTCGACGGGATGATTAACTGCACAGAAAGTCGGTGAATTTGGCAAGCTGGTACTTCTTTGGCATAAGTGACTATGCTATCTGTTAGCTATTGCTGCTTACTTCATCAAGATAGTTAGTTTAATAATACTCAAAGACCAAAGCCATTGATCCACCTGAAATATCCATGCCACTGATTGAGGTGGTACTGGCATCCGAGCTTTTGTGGTATTGCATCCACTCACCCTGTATCGATAACGACTCGTTGGGAATATGATAAGCCAACCCAAGCCCATAACTTAAACCCGTATCTGAAGAGTCTGTGGTACCAACCGAAACTCCCATGGTGGTCATGCCTAGCAAGGCGTAGATATCCCATTGCTGGGTAAGCGCAAGACTGGGCTTAAGCAAATAAGAAGCATATAAATTAACCTTGCCATTAAATGCCGTATGCTGCCCGCCCACACCAAAACGAAACTCACTCTTCAAATGTGGGCTTAACCAATTCAAAGCACTGCCTATACCAACATAACCGCTGGGTGAAGCTGATGTGTTGCTGCCAACTTTTGCTTCCATCACTGTCGCACCAATTGTGAAATAAGGATCTAAATTCATCTTGCTTGCCTGCGCCATAGTTGGAACAAACAACACGCTCAAGCAAACCAACATCACTTTCTTCATCATCAAAAAACCTCTTCGCCCTTTACGCACAATCTACGATATACTGAATCAACTGCTCCACAAATTTTTCTTTACTTTGCTTGGTTATTTCTTGCGTGCCATTGGCAGTCACCCACCAACCCGAAGCAAGCTTGGTGCCCATATTAGAGACATCATTGGCCACAATCGCGTCTACTTTTTTACGTTGAAGTTTATCTTTTGCATACGCAAGATGATTTTCACTTTCCGCTGCAAAAGCAATCACTTGTTTAGGCCGCTGCGGCATTTGCGCAATCAACGCCACAATATCAGGGTTGGCTACCAGCTCAATGTGTAAGCGTTCTAAACCTTCACGTTTAAGCTTGTGTTTAGGTTTTTCTACCTGTTTCAACCCTGCCGAACCCTGATCCAACGTTGCAAAACGAAAATCGCTGACTGCTGCGGTGTCAACAAAGACATCAACACCTTGCGCTTGCGCTTCACAAGTTTGCAACATTTCTAGCGCACTCTCCACATCAATACGCAATACATCTGCGGCAGTTACAGGTGTGCCACAACCCGCAACAAGCGTGACCTCTGCACCATGCATAGACGCAGCATTGGCCAATAAAGCACCCAAAGTACCCGTGGCACGATTACTCAAAGTGCGCACCGCATCCCAAGCTTCAATGGTTGGCCCTGCATTGATCAGCCAACGTTGACCTACAAGTGATTGTGCGGTCAGCAATGGCAACAAAGCTTGCACTATAGTCTCTGGCTCAGCCAAACGCCCCGCACCTTGTTCACCACATGCCAAAGCACCTGCAACAGGTTCAACCACCGTAAAACCACGTTTTTTTAATGTTTGAATATTGTCTTGTGTTGCTTGTGCTTGCCACATCGAGATATTCATCGCAGGCGCAAGCAGCACTGGTTTTTCACATGCCAGCAGAAGTGTAGTCAATAAATCTTCAGCAATACCGTGTGTTATTTTTGTGATGAAATTTGCCGTGGCTGGAGCCACCACCACCACATCGGCCCAGCGTACGAGTTGAATATGCCCCATGCCGTGGTCTTTTGTCAGATCGAATAAATCATGGTGTACTTTATGGCCTGACAAAGCCTCAAAAGTTAAGGCTGTAACAAATTGTTGTGCTGATTGGGTCATCACAACTTGCACATCCGCACCTTGTTTCATCAACAAACGCATCAACTCCACCGCGCGGTAAACAGCAATGCCGCCACCAACACCCAACAAAATACGTTTGCCTTCTAACATACGATTCAAAACCCCAATGTTAAGCTTGTAAGACCTTTAAACGCGCCAACACTGTCGCAACGTGTTCGGGCACTTTGACCTTTCTCCAACTCGCTAGCACCACACCTTCAGGGTTGATAATAAAGGTTGAACGCTCAATGCCCATGTATGTTTTTCCATAATTCATTTTCTCTTGAATCACATCAAAAGCTTGGCAAAAAGCCTCATCCCCATCAGAAATGAGAGGAAAGTTGAGTCCTTGTTTGCTGGTGAAATTGGCATGTGATTTTAAAGAATCTCTGCTGACCCCCACAATCGCCGCATTGGCAGCACTAAAATCAGGTAAGGCATCGCGGAATTCGCATGATTCAGTTGTACAACCTGAGGTGCTGTCTTTAGGATAAAAATAAACAATCACCCATTTCCCTAATAGGTCGGCCAATTTAAATTTAGCTTCAGGATAAACATCAACCACCAAATCCAAGGGTGCTTTTTCACCTTCTGTTAATTTATAATTCGTCATTGTTTCACCTCTTGGCAGTTTTTGAGTAGCATAACGCCAAACCGTAACCTAAGGATAGCCAAAATGCAGCAACAGACCATTCAAATTCAACCCAAATCTGTATTCTTAGCACAACCACGTGGTTTTTGTGCTGGTGTTGAGCGCGCTATTGAAATTGTTGAGCGCTCTATTGAAGTCTTTGGTGCCCCTGTTTATGTTCGCCATGAAATCGTACACAACAAACATGTGGTTGAAGATTTAAAAGCCAAAGGTGCCATTTTCATTGATGAAGTTGAAGATGCACCCGATGGTTCTTTGCTTATTTTTTCTGCACATGGTGTCAGCAAAGCTGTGCAAGAAGATGGCAAAAAACGTGGCCTAAAAGTGATGGATGCAACATGCCCATTGGTGACCAAAGTTCACCTGGAGCTTTTGCGCCACTATGCCGATGGCAATCAAATTATTCTTATTGGTCATGAAGGTCACCCTGAAGTGGAAGGTACTATGGGCCAAGCACCAAAAGGTGCCGTACTTCTTGTCTCCGAGCCAGAGGATGTCAATGCACTCATCGTTAAAGATGAAAACAAACTCGCCTTTGTAACCCAAACCACCTTAAGTGTTGATGATACTAAAGACGTTATTGCTGCGCTGCAACATCGCTTTCCAAATGTTCAAGGTCCCAAACGCGAAGATATTTGTTATGCCACCAGCAACCGCCAAATGGCAGTAAAGGATTTGGCTAAAGTCTCCGATGTGATTCTGGTGATTGGTTCCACCAACTCTTCCAACAGCAATCGTTTGCGTGAAGTCGCAGAAAAAGAAGGTTGCACAGCTTATTTGATTGAAAATGCCGCCGCTATTGATTTGGAATTGCTCAAAAATGCTGAAAACATTGGCGTCACTGCAGGAGCATCCGCTCCTGAAATATTGATTCAAGAAGTGATTGATTTGCTTTCTCAACACGATAAAAGCATTCTGCATACACGTGAAACCATCAAAGAGGATGTGCATTTCAGCATCCCCAAAGCCCTACAAGCTTAAATCAGGAGCCAATATGAACACACAACAAGCAGACATCCAATTAACCCCAGCAGCCATTCACAAGTTCAAACAAAAACTTGAAGAAGCCAATAAAAAAGCAGTGCGTTTATCGCTCAAAGAATCCGGCTGCTCAGGGCTTGAATATATTCTTGATTTTGAAAATGAAGCCCATGCAGATGATTTAAGTGCGGAGTTTGGCGGCGTGAGCATTTACATTGCTGAAAAGTTTTACGATCAAGCCATCAAAGGTTTAGAAATTGATTATCAAGAAGATATGCTTTCATCATCTTTTGTCTTTAGAAACCCCAACAAAAAAGGCGAATGCGGCTGCGGTAAATCGTTTACAGCTTAA
>JAJFLD010000182.1 GCA_021772875.1 Ghiorsea sp.
ATGAATGCGGCGGCTATCAATAAGGTGCAACCTAAAGCCAACAGACGCGTGAATGGTTTATCTGCGTCTTTGGCCACTTTAAATCCGCGCCAGCATAAAAGTGTAAACACAGCGATTAACGTAAGAATGCCCATAAGCCCAAGCTCTTCCCCAATCACGGCTGAAATAAAATCGGTAAAACTTTCAGGAAGATAAAAGAGCTTTTGCACACCTTGGCCAAGGCCAGCTCCTGTCAAACCACCCACGCCAAAGGCAATTTGTGATTGCACAAGCTGATAACCACCACCAAAACGGTCTGCCCAAGGGTCGATGAAAGATAACATACGCGCCACGCGGTATGGTGCTGCCATAATAATCACAGCAACAATAGGTGCTGCGGCAATAAATAAACCAAGCAAATGCCGAAATGGAACACCACCGACAAACCACAAACAAAAACTCATACCCATCAAAAGGGCTGCATTACCAAAATCAGGTTGCCCCAATAATAGCCCAACCATAAATACCAACATCAATAACATAGGCATCACCCCATGGGCAAAAGATGCCAAACGGTCAGGGAAATTGGCCATATAATAAGCAAGGTACAATACAAATATAGGTTTGATGAATTCAATGGGCTGTATGGTCATCCCAAACAATGAAAACCAACGTTTTGCCCCATTAATTTCACTGCCGACCACCAACAAAACAATAAGTGCCATAAACCCAAGCAATAACAATGGCATCACCATCGCTTCCCACCAAGATGGATGCACCAAAGAAATAGACCACATCACCAACAAACCAAGAGGTATATAAAAACACCAGCGAACCAAAATAAACCATGGCGAGCCATAACGTACATCGGCAACCTCAAGGCTAGCACTACCCACCATAATCAAACTAAAAAGCAGCAAAGCAAAAATACTTAGCAGCATCCAAGGATCAAAGGGGGCGCGAATATGCTTAGACATGTTTATCTTCTTTATCGGCACTTTCCAGTGCCCGAATGGCTGTAACAAACGCTTGGCCGCGCTCAGCATAATGGCTAAACTGATCTTGACTGGCAGCAGCAGGTGAAAGCAAAACATCATCTGCGCTATTTTCTACCGCATCCAATACCGCTTGCGCTATGTTCTTTGAAATTTTAAACGGCACACCTGCTTGCTCCAATAAAGCAACATAAGGAGCTGTATCCTCGCCAATCACACATGCAAAAGAAGCATGTTTTCTTGCTACTTCAATCAGGTCATCCAAGGGAAGTTCTTTGCGTAAACCGCCACAAATCCAAACCACTTGTTTAAATGAATGAAGTGCGGCAACGGCAGCATCTGGATTGGTTGCTTTGGAGTCATTAAACCAATCTCGGCCTGCGGCATGTCCAACATATTCCAAGCGGTGCTCCAGACCTTGGAAGCTTAATAGTGCTTCTTCAATCACTGCGGGTGAAACACCAAAATCAGCTGCTACTTGTGCTGCAACCGCGATATTTTGTTGCTGATGATAACCACGCACCATCAAATCTTGGCAAGGGATGATTTTACGCACACCATCTTGTGTCCAAAACAATTCGTCCCTTTCGCCAGCTTGATGCTCACGGCGCAATACACCAGCAACAATAGCATCATCCAAAGCGCTGCCCGCATCCACCACACCAAAGCGTAAAAGTTTGACCCGGCTTGAAGTCAGTTGTTCTGCCAATGCTTGCCATTCATCTTCAATCGGCAACATCGCCGTATCACCAACAATCATATGTTTAAACATGCTTGTTTTTGCTTCGCGATAAGCTTGTGGTGACGTATGCATATCGGCATGATCAGGCTGTACATTCAACAGCACTGCATAATGGGGATGAATATGACTTGCCCTTTCCAACTGAAAGCTCGAAAGCTCCAATGCTACCCGTTTGGGCTGTTCGTTTGTCAGCAAATCCAACATGGGAATACCAATATTACCACCTGCATCACAGCCGCCGGGCAAGGTTTCAAGCAACAACGCAATCATTTGCGTGGCCGTGGTTTTACCATTGGTGCCTGTGATAGCAATAAGCTCACCAGTGTACTGGCTTAAAAACTCTTCCAAGTCGCCGTGTACATCAACACCACATTTGCGCGCACCCAACAAAGCAGGATGACGCCAATCTATACCTGGGCTAACAATCACGCTTGAAAAACCTAACAATGATTCCGTTTGCAAAGAGCCTGAATGTAATTTCACGTTTTTCAAATCATCTGGCAATTGTACAACGGCCTCATCAAAACATTCAAATGCCATATGCAGCCGCTGCAAATAACGCGCCGCCGATAATCCTGTTTTACCCATGCCTATGACGGCCACTTTGAGGTGTGAGTTATTCATATCAACGCAACTTCAAGGTGGACAATGCCACCAAAGCTAAAATCAGTGTTACAATCCAAAAACGCACAATGATTTTGGGCTCTGCCCAGCCTTTGAGCTCATAATGATGGTGGATAGGTGCCATACGAAACACCCGTTTGCCCGTTAGTTTAAATGAGGCCACTTGCACCATCACAGACACAGCTTCCAACACAAACAAACCACCTGCAATGCCAAGTAAAAATTGCTGATGCACCGCACAAGCCACAAAACCAAGCGCACCACCTAAAGCAAGCGCACCCACATCACCCATAAACACCTGAGCTGGATAAGTATTGAACCATAAAAAACCAAGACAAGAACCCACCAAAGCACCGCAGAACACAGCCAACTCGCCTGCCCCTGGCACATAAGGAATCAATAAATAATGGGCAAAGCCACTGTGCCCTGCCACATACACCACAATGCCCAAAGCTGCTGCCACCATAAATGTTGGTGCCACTGCCAAACCATCAAGGCCATCGGTGAGGTTGACTGCATTGGAAGTGCCAATCAGGACAAAAATAACAAAAGGAATATACCAATAGCCCATGTCCCACTGATAATTAACAATGGGGATATCAACAATGGGTGAAGTCATGTTCAACAAAGCAATGGCTGCAATGCCACCAAAAACAAATTGTAACACCAGTTTCCAACGCCCTGCCAAACCTTTGGAATTGGCGTGTTTTATTTTAAGGTGATCGTCCAACCAACCAATCAAGCCATAACTCAACGTCACCATCAGCGCTAACCAAATAAACATATTACTCACATCTGCCCATAGCAGCGTTGCCAAAGTCATGGTGGAGAGAATGAGTAAACCACCCATGGTGGGTGTACCTTGTTTGGAGAAATGGCTTTGTGGCCCATCATCACGAATGGGTTGTCCTTTACCTTGACTGGCTTTTAACCAGCGAATAAACAAAGGACCAAACAACCAGCTTAACACCAATGATGTAATCAAAGCATAGGCTGCACGAAACGTAATGTATTGAAATACATTCAAGAATGAATATTGATCAGCGAGGGGATAAAGAAGATTATATAACATGTTGCCCTCTATTTTTTAACTTCGTTATACTTTGATACAAACCTAAACCATGTGAACTTTTTACCAACACTGCGCTATGGGGTTGGGGAAATGTTTGTTGCTGCTCCAACCAAGATTCAAAGGCAGTCACATCTATAAAGCTGCGTATGTATCGCTTGGGTTGTTTTGCTTGCAAAGCAGACATCAAGGGGCCGACAACAATCACCTCATCAATATCATACAAATCCAGCTGGTTATGGCTAGTTTCTGCTTCAGCACCTAATTCCAACATATCTCCAATGATTGCAATGCGATAACCATCCAGTGCCGCCAAGGTATCCAAGGCGGCTTGCATGGATGCAGGATTGGCATTGTAGGCATCATCAATCAAAGTAAAGGGTTGCTGCGTTGTCTCAGGGTGTATGGCCATGCGTCCTTCAACAGGTTGCCACGTTTTCAGTGCTTGAACCACATCTTGCAATGACCAATCTTTTTGCAATGCATCGGATAATTTTAATGCCACAGTTGCAGCCAAGGCCATATCTTCTGCCCAATGTTTTGCGGGTAGTGTTAGTGTCAAAGCACTTGTTTCCTCGCCATTTTTCAAGCTTAAGTGGCAGCCTTCTAAAACCCAAGATACGGCTTGTTGCTCATCATCCAAGCTATAAGTCGTTTGCGTGATACTGCAACCAGCTTGCGTAAATTGTTGCAATACAGCTTGCCCCAACACACACCAACCTTGCGGCAAAAGATGCATCATCAATTTTGCTTTTTCTCTGGCAACACCTGCCAAACCACCAAGGCCTTCACCATGTGCTTGGCTTAAACCTGTCACAATCGCAATATCAGGTTGTACAATTTCTGATAATCGCTCCATCTCACCAAGCTCACTGATACCACATTCAATCAATGCAACATCGGCTGTCATGGGAATGTTTAAAAGTGTTTTAGGCACACCAATCAGATTGTTGAAGTTGGCTTGTGTTGCAGCAACTTCCAAACCCAAAGTCTGCAACACATGATGCAACATCGAGCGCACAGTTGTTTTGCCATACGAGCCTGTAATCGCAATCACTTGCGTATGTTGCAGCCTGCTGCGGTAAAAGTTGGCAATATCACCCAAAGATTGAAGCGTATCTCCCACTTGAAGCTGAGGTATGGCAAGCGCTTGCCACTTCTCCATACCCAAATCATCACCAATCAAAGCGGATGCTTTGTGAGCAACCCTATCGGCATAAGCATGACCATCAAAACTTGGGCCGCGAAGAGCCAAAAATGCATGGCCATCAATGAAATTGCGCGAATCTGTACCAATACCATGAATAAACTCTGGCATATCTTTGAGCCACTTGCCTTGGCTGGCAATGGCCAAATCTTCACCTGTTAAGCGCATGCTTGTTCTCCATTGGCCCGCAACGCAGCTAGGGCAGTTTCTTTATCACTCCATGGCAAACGTTTACCTCTGATTTCCATGTATGATTCATGCCCTTTGCCTGCGATAACCAGCTTATCTTTTTTGCCCAATTGCGCCACAGCCTGCTCAATGGCTATTTTCCTATCTTCAATCACGTTTATTTTACGCAAACCTTGTTGCTTCATGCCGCGCAAAACATCGGCTACAATATCAGCTTGCTCTTCATCCCGTGGATTATCAGAGGTTAACCAACACGCATCTGCATATTTCGCCGCCACAGCTCCCATTTCAGGCCGCTTTGCTTTATCCCGATTACCACCGCAGCCAAAAACCAACAACAAATCTCCGCGTGTGAGTTTTTTTGCACTTTGCAAACAGCGCGACAAACCCTCTGCCGTATGTGCATAATCAATCCATACATTTTGCAATGATCCTACTGGCTCGAGACGACCCGCTGGTGTGGACAACAAACCATCAAAATGTTCAAAATCTGAAAGACTTACGCCCCAGACTTCCTTCATCAACAACGCTACTGCAGCCAAATTTTCCACATGAAAGTCAGCAAAAGGAATTTGGTTTAACATCACTTCTTCACGGTCATCTGTGAACGTGACTTGTTTCTTTTTTCCAAGCCACAACAAATCAGCTTGTTTGTTGCTTGCATACCAAAAAATGCGCCCAGAAATACCATGTAATGCTTGTGCAATACTATCGTAGTCGGCATTGGCAACCACAATCCCCCCTGCAAATGCCACTTGCTGAATAAAATCACTTTTGCATTTTAAATATGCTGCATAACCACCATGATCTTCCAAGTGATCGTGGCCCATCGTGGTCCAAATCGCCGCGGTGAACGGAATCCCTGCAATACGGTCTTGCGCTATACCATGGGAAGAGACTTCCAAAATCAAAGCCCCAACGTTTTCCTGAACAGCCTTGGCCAAAAGTTTATGCAACGTGAGCAATGAGGGTGTGGTGTTGCCTAAATCAACCAAATGCTCGGTATCACGCATCCAACCTAATGTGCCACATGACCATGCTGATCCCAAATGTTTCTCCAACACCTCGCGCAACATCCATGCTGTGCTGGTTTTACCATCTGTGCCAGTAATGCCAATGCATGGAATGTTGGTTGTGTCCGTTTCAAACCAACGGCGCAACATCAAACCTACTGCTTGCATATCGGGTAAGCAGGCAGAGATGATTTCAAGTTTTTCTGGTGCCTGCCCAACAAAAATAATAGCCGCGGCACCTTGTTCTATAGCTTGATCTATCAAAGATTCCAGATGTTTTGCCCTTGGCAAACATACAAACACATCTCCGCTTTTAAGTTGGCGCGTATCATCGCAAATGCCCTTAACTTCAACATCTTGGCTGTATAAACCCAAGCCAGAAATCAGCCTTGAGAGCTGTTTGCTTTGAATATTCAGGTTTAAATCATTCATTGAGCCAAACCTCAAGCACATCACCAGGCTGTAAGCCTTGCATCGTAGCAGGTACGCTACGGGAAACCCAACCACTACCATGCAATTGTAATTGCACTTCATTGGCCAAAGCAAAATGCCGCACTTCACGCAAAGAAAATCCATACAGCGAATGAACTTTAGTGAAGTCTTCTTTTGCCATATTTGTTTGCATCATTTGCCATTTGTCCGACTTACTCTTGGCCAAAACAGTAGGTGCAACCCCCAGCATAGGCAGCGTGGTTGCAGCAATTTGTTTAAAGATAGGCGCGGCCACTGTGCCGCCATAAATACTTGTTTCAGGCTCATCAATAGCCACTACGATAACAATTTCAGGTGCTTCAGCAGGCACTGCACCTGCAAACACCGCAGTAAATTTGTCGTTGGAATAACCACCTTTGGCATTGGGTTTTTGTGCAGTACCTGTTTTCCCTGCAACACTATACCCTTCAGGCACAGCTTTGGTGCCCGTGCCACCAATCTTGGTCACATCAGTAAGCATAGAGAGTACTTCATGGGCAACTTGTTCAGAAATGACCCTATGTCCTTTTCTGCTGCTTAAGCCTTCACCTTCTTTAATCAATTGCGGCGGGTAATAAACCCCGCCGTTGGCAAAAATAGAAAAGGCTGAGGCCAATTGAATGGGCGTCACGGCCACACCTTGGCCAAAAGCAATATTGGCTGTTTCAACCATGCCCCACGAAGCCAAAGGTGGCAAAATACCTGAGGACTCCCCACCCAGACCAATGCCTGTTTTTTTGCGGAACCCAACATCCTCTAGGATGCGATTTAAATCTTTTGCACCAACATCCAAAGCCAGCTTGGCAGCTCCGATATTGCTCGAAACCACAAGCAATTTTCTTAAATCAATCCAGCCTTCGGGGTGATCATCGTGAATAATGAAATCTCCAATTTCAAAATCACCATTTTCACAAAAAATCAAAGAGTCCATAGTCCAACGCCCTGTGGAGAGGGCAGCTGCCACAGTAAATGGTTTTAACACCGAACCTGGCTCAAAAACATCCGTAACTACACGGTTTCGCCAATCGCGAGGGCGATACTTACCAAAAGCATTGGGGTTAAAACCTGGCCAACTTGTCATGGCCAACACTTCACCATTATGAGGATTCATCACCACCACAGAGCCGCCTTTTGCACCTGTTTTAGCAATGCCGTTGGCCAAAGCTGCATATGCAATGCTTTGCACACCCACATCAAGATTCAAAGCCAAATCTTCACCTTTTGAAGGTGTTTTTATCCATGTGCTTCCCGGCAATTGCAGCCCATTGGCAGCCCGTTGCAATTGAATTTTACCATCTTTGCCCGACAATCTTGTATTAAACGCAAGCTCCAACCCTTCAAGCCCATGATTATCAATACCCACGAAACCAAGCAAGTGACCCGTTTCAGGGCCAAAGGGATGATACCTTTTCCATTCTTTTTCAAGGTGTACACCTGAGATGTTCAACGCTTGAACCTGCTGCGCAACTTGTGGCGAAACCTGACGCGATAACCAAATAAACCCTTTGCGATCACCCACTCGGTTTTGAAGTTTTTTCAAAGGCATATCCAACACTTTCGCCAGAGCTGGCAAATCCTTTGCTTTCAGATCCACGCCTAAGGCAGCAATGGATGGCACCTCAATACTTTCAGAAAGTACATGGCCATCCCTATCAACAATTTGCCCACGAGGTGCACCCACTTCAAACTGACGTGTACGCTGGTTATCTGCCACAGCTGACAACTTATCACCTTGCAACCATTGCAAGTCCACGGCCCGAATCACCATCAAAGCCAAACCAACAAGGATAAGCCCAATCACCACTTCGAGGCGGCGTTTTTCAGCGATTTGTTCTTGGGTCATCATGGCTTCATCACTTGCATAGGGCTGGGTGCATGCATACCAAGTTTCTCGCGCGCCAAGCGGCGCAGCGTATCTGGGCGAATCAAGCTAGAAAATTCTAGCCTTAGGCTTTGCACCTCTTGGTTTAAAACCAATTTTTCTTGTTTAAGCTTTGAAGTGTGCTGCGCTATTTCCATGCGCAAATGTGACATCCAAACTTGCCCCGCGGCCAAGACACAAATACTCAACACCAAAAATACCAATGGCATACGCCCTAACATGGCTCAGCCAATTTTTCAGCCACCCGCAACATTGCCGAGCGACTGCGAGGATTGGCTTCAATTTCTGCTTCGCTAGCACGCACGGGTTTTTTCTGAACCCAGCGCATCGTAGGCTTAAAGCCACAAACACACATCGGGAATTCACGTGGGCAAAGGCAGCCGTGCACTTGTTTTTCTATCAAATCTCTAACTCTGCGATCTTCGCCTGAATGGAAAGAAATCACTGCCAATCTACCACCAGCTTTTAACAACTTCATAGCCATGGTGATGGCTTCATCAATTTGATTCATTTCATCATTCACCCAAATGCGCAAGGCTTGAAAGGTGCGGGTTGCAGGATGGATATGTCCATGGCGCATTTTTTTGGGTGTTGCATGGAAACAAACATCTTCAAGATCGCGAGTGGTATTGAGCTTACCTTCTCGCAAACGCTCAAGGATAGAACGTGCGATTCTGCCTGCAAATTTTTCACCGCCATATTCGCGGATGATTTTTGTCAGCTCTGACTCTGAAATACGCTCAAGTTTTTTCATGAGCGGCTGGCCAGCATCAAAGTCCATACGCATATCTAAAGGGCCTTCTTGCATAAAGGAAAAGCCGCGCTCTGCTTGATCCAACTGCGGTGATGAAACGCCTAAGTCAAAGCCGATACCATCAACGGCTGACCAACCTTGCTGCTCTGCGGCAGCTTGTATGCCTGCGAAATCTGTGTACGCAACCACAAATCGTATATCTTCTTTCATCAGTGCTTGGCCTGCAATGATGGCATCAGGATCTCGGTCCAAACCTAAAACTTTGGCATTTTCTGAAAGCTTATTGAGCATCAAACGTGTATGTCCGCCGCGACCAAATGTTGCATCAATGTAGCGCCCATCTTTGTTTGCGCACAATGCTTCAATATAGGGGGCAGCCAATACTGAGATATGTGCTGGGTTGGCCATCAGAAGTCCAAGTCCTGATTCTGCAGAAATGCTAATGAGGAGGTGAGCTGTGCTTCCCAAGCTGTGGCATCCCACATTTCAAATGTCTCTGCCGAACCCGCAAAAACAGTGGGTTTACTAAGGCCTGCATGATTGCGCAGCGATTGCGGGATAAGCACACGCCCTTGTTTATCGGGATGATATTCTTGTGCCGAACTTACCACTGCGCGTTTAAAAGCTTGTACAGTCCTGTCGCTGCTTGGGCGTGCCCCAAGCTTGGCAAGTAATCGATTCCATTCACGAAGAGGGTAAACCCGAAGACATGCAGCTTGTGCATCTCTAGCTACAATCATAGTCGGTTCAGTGTAAGCGTTTTGCAGCACTTCACGGAAGGGTGCGGGAATGTTTACCCGCCCTTTATCATCCATGTTATTGGTATATTCGCCTTGAAACATACTAATGCCGTTGCGCCTCGTTTAATTGGGGACCTCATCTCAAAGGATCTTTTACCCACTTTTACCCACTATGCGCCAATATCGACCACAAAAACTCCCTTGTCAACCACCTTCAACCATAGTGAATCATTTTAGCGTCTTGGATACTTATTGTCAGAACAGCAAAGAAGCTCTACATTGCGTCTATGAAAATTTTGATTGTTGAAGATGAAATACAAGTTGCTGAAGTTTTACAAAAAGGCCTTAAAGAAGAAGGCCATGCTGTTGACCTCTCCCATGATGGTGAAGACGGTGGCTTCCTAGCCGAAGTTAATGATTATGACCTCATTATCTTAGACCTTATGTTGCCTAAAAAAAATGGCATCCAAGTGTGTCGTGAAATTCGAGAACGCGGTGTAAATACTCCCGTTTTGATGCTTACGGCACGGGATAGCATAGAAGATAAAGTACGTGGTTTGGATGCTGGTGCCGATGACTACATGGCTAAGCCATTCTCATTTCAAGAATTGCTCGCCCGTGTTCGTGCACTCTTGCGCCGCACATCTGATACCAAATCACCCACACTGACCATGGAAAATTTAGAGTTAGACCCCATGAGTCGCCAAGTGACACGTGGAGATAAAAACATTCGCCTAACCACCAAAGAATATGCGCTGTTGGAATACCTTATGCGTAATCCTTATAAAGTATTGTCCCGCACTTTGATTGGCGAACATGTTTGGGATATGAACTTTGATCCAGAAAGTAATGTGATTGATGTTTATGTCAGTCACCTGCGCGCCAAAGTGGATAAAGGTTTCGATGTTGCTCTGATTCATACTTTGCGTGGGCAAGGTTATATCTTAAGCGATAAATATCAGGAGTCTGCTTAAGGCTCACGAGACCTTCATCATGAAAATCAAGCTTAACTCTTTATACAACCACCTGTTCCGCACTTTCCGCGGCAGGCTTGCGATGAGTTATATTGCCGTAGAATTCATGATTCTTTTGATTGCAGCGGTACTGATTTATTCTTTTTTATCCGTTCAAATTTACCAAGAAGTTGATGAAGAATTATTTCATGATGCCGAACAACTGGTAGAAAGCCTTGAACATGCGCCTAAAGAAGCATGGCCATTCCACTTACAATCGTTTGCCACCCATTACCGCGGTGTTGTTCAACTGGTTAACCGTGAAGGCGCTATTCTTTTCAATGTTGGCGAAGAGTTGGCTGGCCATGATAAAGAAGATGTGGCACATGCTATTCTTGATGCATTCTCAGGCAACTCTACTGTATTTGTATCCACCAGAGGTTTACTTAGACAAGACAATTTACGTGTTGCTGTGATGCCTATCCGCATCCAAAATCAAATTATATCTGTCGCCATACTTGCTCGAACCACCAGCGACATTCAAAAATTCTTTAAACTCTTATACATGATTGGTGGTGCACTCGGCCTGCTTTCCATGCTTATCAGTGGCCTTGTGGGTTACCGCATGGCTAGGCGCTCCCTGCGCCCTATCAATGATATCACCGATGCCGCACAGGCCGTGTCCAATGGTGATTTAAGCCGTCGCTTAAAAACATCTGGGCACGATCAAGAAATTGATGTGCTTATAGAATCGCTTAATAAAATGTTTGTCTGCCTTGAAGATAATTTCAACAGCCAAAAACGCTTTGTCTCAGACACATCTCATGAATTGCGCCATCCCATCACTATTTTAAAAGGTGAGATCGAAGTTGCGCTACTGCAAGAACGTTCACCAGAAGAGTACAAAGCCTTACTCAAACAACTCTTCGCCATCAGCAACCGCATGCAGCATATTGTAAATGATATGCTTACCCTTGCCCAAGCCGATGCTGGCACGCTAGAGATTCCACAAGAGAAAGTTGACTTATCCTTACTGCTACAAGAAGTTGGACAAGACCATTTGATGTTGTTTTCTAAACGTAATATCCACCTTGAAATGGATATTCCTGAAAACTTAGAAATCATGGGTGATCAACATCGTATTGAGCGTGTATTTTACAACTTACTCAACAATGCTTTTCGTTATGCACCTGAAGCTTCCACTGTCACCTTATCAGCCATGTCTGAAGGCGAACGCGTGATTATTCGTGTTGCCGATCAGGGTGCTGGTGTTTCAGCCAAAGCACGGCCGCATTTGTTTGAACGTTTCTATCGCGCTGATGATGCGCGCACCAATCAACAGGGTGAAGGCGCTGGTCTTGGCTTGGCCATTTGTAAACATATTATCTTGGCACACCAAGGTAAAATCAGCATCCAAAGCCAGCCCAATGAGGGTGCCGTTTTTCAAGTTGTCTTGCCGCTTTCTTCGGTTAACCCAGACTTTTCCAAACGCTTGCAAAACATCATCCGCGAAAAACCTACAAACTAATATTTACCTTTTCTAAAGTAGCAAAAGTGTATTCGGCTTTGGCTTGCAAGGGCATTAACTCTGATGCGGGCACAAAAACATGCCCATATTGATACAAGTCATCATCCATCACCTTGTCATCCCATGCCAAGATGTCCAAGTCTAAAGTTCTCGGTTTCCACGAGCCTTCTGAACGATCTCGGCTATGTTGATCTTCCAAAGTTTTCAACCATTTTTGCAAATGTTTATCCGAAATTGAACATTGAAAAATGCAACACGCATTCAAAAAATCATCGCTTTTCATACCCACTGCTTCAGACTGATAAACCGTTGAAAAACGAACATCTGGAAACATCTTCCGAATCGTCAGTGCAGCTGCTTGCAAATGTATTTCAGGATCAATATTCGAACCCATACCAATCAAAACTTGTTGCATTAACCTTGAAAGCCTCGCTCGATGAGCACAGCCACATTCTCAGAACCCCGCACCGCCCCAGGTTTAGACATTTTTAAGCGTAACCACGGCACAGCAAACTCATCCAACACAATCTTTGCACACGATTCTGCCAACGCTTCAATCAGCCCAAATTTTGAGGACTCTACGAAATCAATCAGCCGTTTAGATACGGCCTTATAATCTAATGTATCTTCAATATTATCTGTCTGACCTGCTTTAGAAATGTCCCAAGCCATTTCAAGGTCTAGGCGCACGCTCTGTCGAATTTCACGTTCCCAATCGTAAATGCCAATGACCGTTCTCACTTCCAAACCTTCAATCAATACCATATCCATTTTTTTACCCCTTACGTGTTGCTTAAGCTCTGCCTCACCACTTCAAATAAAGCAACACCTGTGGCAACCGATACATTTAATGATTCCACTTTGCCTGGCATATGTATTTTCACCAACTGATCGCAGCTCTCCCTCACCAAACGGCGCATACCTTCACCTTCTGCACCCATGACCAATGCATTTTTACCTGAAAATTTCACATCTTGAATCAAGAGCTCAGCTTCGCCAGCCAGCCCTGAAATCCAAAATCCAGCATCCTGCAAATCTTTCATTGTCCTAGCCAAGTTGGTCACTCGCACCACAGGTATGCGCGACAAAGCGCCACATGCCGCTTTTGCAACCACGGGTGAATCCAATGCTGCGGCATGATCTTTAGGCACAATCACACCCATACATCCCGCAGCCTCTGCCGTGCGAATACACGCACCCAAATTATGAGGGTCTGTCACTTGATCCAAAAGCAATACCAACGCCGAATCATCATCTTCTATTGTAAACAGCCATTCTTTATAACTTAACAACCCTTTGATCGCTGTTTTAGCCACCACCCCTTGATGCGGCACACCTTCTGCCAGACGCTCCAGAGCTTCTTTGGGCACAAAAGAAATACGCACCTTAGCTTTGCGCGCCAAGTGCACCAATTCATTCAAGCGCGGATGTGACTTACCCTTAATCACCAACAATTCATCAAGAGCCTCGCCTGCATCTAAAGCATGTTTCACAGCATGAATCCCAGCCAATACACTCATAAATTATCCCTGTCGTTTTTCATATTCCCCACCTAAGCCATGTAACTTTGCCACACTTGAAAAATGTGTCCAATTTACCAACAAAAATTTATTGAGTCGCAATCTGACATAAGGTGGCGCGCAGTGCACTGCAATCTTCTCATCACACGGAATACTTCTATGTTAACAATGTTTTATACGCTATTTAAAATTTTCAGATGGCTTCCTTGACGTATACAAACCCTTGAACTAAAATGCCTTACATAAAATCGGAGGGAAACAACCAAATGAAAAAAATTATCATTCTCACAGGCTTAATAGCAGCATCAACTGCAATGTCTGGCTGCTCAACAATTTTAAAAGGTGATAAGCAACAAGTAAACATCGCTACCTCAAACAATGAAAAGATTGATGTCACTCTTGATGGCAAAAACTTCTCTG
>JAJFLD010000183.1 GCA_021772875.1 Ghiorsea sp.
ATATCATCTACTGTAAAACCAGCTATATAATCTTTTTTGTGAGTTTCGGGCATTTAAGGTTCTCCATATTCATATGAATGTTTGATCAAAATAGCATTGGTTTAGCCTAACCTAACACGGTAAGTTTTGTATAAGCATGTATACGGTTCAAAGAATTATAGGTCATCCTGATAAAGCCGTTGAAGCGGTTTTTCAGTGTTCTTCCAACATGCTTGGACAACGCGTTGGGATGAGATTCTAAATCAGCGTTCAGCTGAGGCTACAATACCACCGCCAACCAATTCCTCGCCGACGTAAAAGGCTGCAACTTGCCCTGGGGCAGTTGGTTTTTGGGGTGTTTCAAAGGTGAGGCTGGTGTTATCCGCATCGATATTGATGGTGCAAGGCGATGGGCGCATTTGGTAGCGGACTTTGGAGAGGATTTTTTCGTTTTCTTTGATGTCGCGCAACCAGGTGGTGCCGCCCACTGAGACTTGGCGAATCAAGGCATCTTCTGGTGGGGCAACAATCACGCGTGCTGTGGTGCCATCAAGCTCTACAACGTGCCAAGGGCCGTCGGGAAGACCAAGACCTTTACGTTGACCCAGTGTGTAGTGGGCGATGCCTTGGTGGCGACCTAGGGTGTTGCCTTCTCTGTCCATGATGTCACCAGCACGGAAACCTGTGGTGGCACCTTCTTTTTTGAGAAATTCAATGCGATTGCCAGCAGGAATAAAACAAATATCTTGGGATTCATGTTTGTTGGCTGTCATCAAATCATAATGATGCGCTAAAATGCGTGTGCCATCTTTTTGCAAGTGACCTACAGGAAATAAAATACGTGCAACTTGTGTTTTGTTGGTGGTGGCTAAAAAGTAGCTTTGATCTTTAACTTGATCATTACCACGGAAAATATGCACACCCGTTTCATCATCATTGCGTTGCACATAATGGCCTGTGGCTACATATTCAGCTTCGAGCTCATCGGCAGCATCAAGTAAGGCACCAAATTTCACAAAACGATTACAACGCTCACATGGATTGGGGGTGCGGCCAGTTTCATAATCAGAGATAAATGGGTCAATGACATTTTTGCGGAAGTTTTCACGCATATCCATATTGTAAAAAGGAATGCCGATTTGATCGCAAACACGGCGTGCATCATAAGCATCATCGAGGGAACAACATGAACCAGCACCAGCTACATCTTCGCGGTTGTAGTCCCAAACGTGTAAAAATACACCAATCACATCAGCACCAGCTTCTTTAAGCAGAGCCGCAACAACAGATGAATCCACGCCACCTGACATGGCAGCGATTACACGCACACCTTTGAGGTGCGACAAATCAGGTTTGAGTGAGGCGATGTCAGCTGAAGTCATGGTTTCTCCTTAAATCTTTTTAAACAAAAAAGCCTACACGTTTTGCAACAGTGTAGGCTTTTGTTGAGGGTTAAAGCATTAGCCTACAGGCTATCGCGAAGCATTTTTTCATGCTCAGATAATGAGCGATTAAATGCTGGGCGCTCAAATAAACGATCCATGTATGCTTCTAGATGCGGCCATTCAAAGGTGCTCACACCATTTGATTCCAAACGCCACAATACAGGAGCCAATGTAATATCAGCTAAAGTGTATTGTTCACCAATGAAATAAACTTGATTGGCCAAATAGCCATCCAAAGAAGTAAGGTATGCACGCATTTTTTTACTTGGCTCAGATTTCTTTTTCAAGCGAACCAAGTTGTAATGTAGCGGGTAAACCTCTTCTTCAATGCGCATCACAGCCAAACGCATTTGTGCGCGTTCAGCTGGTGAGCCAGGTTTAAGTGGCGGGTGAGGGTAACGCTCATCCAAATATTCATTCACCACTGAAGGCTCAAAAAATACTGTGTCGCGATCAATCACCGTAGGCAGTTTGCCATAAGGATTGATTTTCATAAAATCGGGGGGAAGATTATCTTCGTCCAATTCAAAAGTTTCAATAGGTAGTTCTTTCTCGGCCAACACAATCCGCGTACGGTGTGAATCAGGAGAAACTCCACTTGAATATAACTTGATCATTAACTTCCTCCAATAAAAAAGGTCGCGGAAACTAGCATTTTTTATGAATAAATAAACGTATTATTTGGTCACCTAGTTTTTAGGTCAGATTGTAGCCAGCGATGCGCTTTACAAATGGCTGAAAGCAAAGTGTTGCTTTGGGCTAGGTATGCAGTAATCGCAGAGGCTAAGCGGCAGCCGGTGCCATGGGATTGAGCAAGGTTGAGCTGTTGTTTTTGATGGTGGAGTATTTCAACAGTGCCATCCAAATCGCAGAATATATCGTGTAAAACTTCACCCTCGCCGTGGCCGCCTTTGAGAAAGACAGGTGTTTGATATTTTAAAAGTAGCGCTGAGGCAGTTTCAAGCGGATCATTTGATGCTTTGCCAAGAAAAAAAGCGGCTTCTTGTTGATTGGGTGTCCAAAGCGTTGCTTGTTTTATCAAGGGTTCATATGCTATTTTGGCTGTGTTTTTATCAAATAAATATTGGCCTGATGAGGCAATCAACACAGGATCAAGCACCAGCGGGGTCGTGCCGATATGTGTAGCAACGATGTGTAAATGCTCTGCATCGAATAACATGCCTGTTTTGATAGCGGCAAGGGGATAGTAACTCACGATAGCTTGAATCTCAGCCTTAAATTGGGGTGAAGATGAAGCTTGAATGTGAGAAATGTTATCTGGGTTTTGCGCGGTAAGTGCGCTAATGGCAGAGCAACCATGCACGCCTAAAGCTTCAAAGACACGCAAATCAGCTTGGATGCCCGCGCCACCACAGGAATCTGAGCCACCTATGCTTAAGCAGACGGGGCGTTGTTCCAAATCTCTACCATGGCTTTGGCTCTTGCGGTGATTTGATCTGGCTCTGCTGCAAACAAGCTTGAAATCACTGCTGCATATGTTGCACCAGCGGCTTTGATAGCCGTTAAATGCTCAAGATGAATCCCACCAATGGCACAGACATGGGCATGAGGAAACATACTGCAAGCTTTGGCCAATCGCGGCAAGCCAATCACAGGCACATCCGACTTGGTCGCCGATGCAAACACAGCACCAAAAGATACATAATTGGCACCAAAATCAAGTGCGGTTTTGGCATAACGCGCATCAGCTCGGCAGGTGATGCCAAGGATGAAATCATTACTCACTTGATGGCGAATGCTGGAAACATCGGCGACATCATTGCGCCCCAAATGCACGCCATCTGCGCCACTTTCTAAAGCCAATTGCAGCGAATCATTGATGATGCAGGTTGCTTGATACTGTTGGGTTAAATCGCGCAAACGCAAAGCACGTTTAAGCTGGCGTTTGAAGCCAGATTTTTTGTCGCGCAATTGTAGTATTTTGATGCCACCTTGAAGTGCAGCTTCTGCTTTTTCGAGCAGAAGCCCCTCATCCAAGTCGGCAGGTAAAATACCGTAAATGCCAGTGTTCATTTTTCGATAAGTCTTAATAAATCGGTGAAATGCGGTAGGTTATATACTTTATCTGCATATTCAGCAGGCACATCTTGATAACCATGTTCTGCAAAACATACCGTATGGCAATCTGCTGCAAATCCTGCTTCGACATCAAAGCGGGTATCACCGACCATCACAGCTTCGCTATGATGCACACCCATAGCTCGGCAGCATTCTAAAAGCATATCAGGGGCAGGTTTTTTGGGGAAACCATCTTCCGGTGAGAGTGCCAAGGTCATATAATCATCCAAGCCCAAAGCTTTGGTGACTTTAACACGTGCTTTGGCAGGTTTTGCGGTGACGATACACATAGAGAAACCTTTTGCTTTTAAGGTATCCAGTGTTTCTTTTACGCCAGGAAGCATTTTGCCTTCATCGGCTGGATATTGTTCATAAAAATCAGCAAAAGCGTGATACAACGCCATGGTGTCGGGGTGGTCCATAGGTTTGCCCAAGACATTAGAGGCAAGCTTTTGCGCACCACCACCCACATGCGGTTGTGTTTCGGCAAGGGTCATTTGGAAATCATAGCCTAATTTGGCCAAAGCGCGGTTAGCATTGGCACGAATATCAGGCAAGGCATCAATCAAGGTGCCATCCAAATCAAAAATAAATGCTTTAATTGTCATCTTTCCTCTCAAAGCCAGCAATTTCCGCCAGCACATGTTTATTTTTTTCGGTTTCTAGCAAGAGTTTTATGTGTTGTACAACTTGTCCATCTTTTGCAGCAAGCTGTTTGAGCGCCCAGACAGCATGTCCACGAATCAAAGGTTCTTGGTCGAATAAAACTTCCAGCAATAAGGGCACAAAGCTTGAATCGCCACTATTACCCATGGCAATGCAAACGTTGCGCAGTAGTCCTGCGCGTTTTGTGCGTTTTATTGCAGAGTTGCGAAAGCGTATTCGAAACCCTTCTTCATCCAAGCGCAGTAGGTTAGCAAGTTCTGGAAATAATGTATCCTCACGCGGTTTGAGGAAATCTTGTGGCGGTGCGTCGACCTTTTTATTCCAAGGGCAAACGGTTTGGCAATCATCACAACCAAAAATACGATTGCCCATAGGTTTGCGCAAGGCATCAGGGATGAAACCTTTAAATTCTATGGTTAAGTAAGAAATACACAGTCGCGCATCAACAATATAAGGTGAAACGATTGCCCCCGTTGGGCAAGCGGGCAAACAATCTGTGCATGTGCCACAATGCAAATTGGCTTCTGTGTCGGGGGTGATTTTTGCGGTAGTAAAAAGTTCGGCCAAAAAAAACCAAGAGCCAAATTCGCGATTGATGCTTAAGCTGTGTTTACCCTGCCAAGCCAAACCACCCTTGGCGGCAAGCGCATGTTCCAGCACGGGTGCAGTGTCGACATACACGCGTTGACCATGCTCACCCAATAAAATATCCAAATCTCGCGCCAAAGCTTTGAGCTTTTTTTTCATCACTTCATGGTAGTCATCGCCCCATGCATAACTGGCGATAACGCCTTGTTGTGGCGTGGCTTGTTGCTGTTGGGGTGGGGTGTATGGCATGCCAAGAGATATGACAGTCTGAATATTATCTAACATATCAGCCGGATGCTTACGGCGATAAGTGCGCACTTCTTCAGCCATATAATCCATATCGCCATACATCTTTGCTTGAATCCATCTATCCAAAGCTTCTTGGTTTAAGCTATCCACCTGAGGGCGGGTAAAAGCACACAGCGCAAAGCCATGTTTTTTAGCAAGTTGTTGGATATGGGTTTTGTTGGAGGAAGGCATGATGGCGTAATTAAAGCACAGCAGGCGCAGAGAACACAGAAAAAGTATAGTTTTTATTCGGCAAGCATTGGGCTACTGTTGGGCAAGTGAAAAGTAGGAGAACCTTTTATGCCTGATGATTTTGATATGTCTGATCCGAAAAATATCCAAGCGATGGCGCATGTCACGGCGTTGTTGCAGCATATTGGTGATGACCCTAATCGTGAAGGTTTGAAGGAAACACCCAAACGTGTGCTTAAAGCATTTCAGGAATATTTCTCGGGTTATCAAGAAGATCCGTCAGAGCATTTGAAAAAAACGTTTGAAGAAGTGGCAGGTTATGATGAATTGGTATTGGTTTCCGATATTGATGTGCATAGCCATTGTGAACACCACTTAGCCCCATTTGTTGGCAAGGCACATGTGGCTTATATCCCTAATGGTCGGGTGGTTGGTTTGTCGAAGTTGGGGCGTTTGGTGGATGGCTATGCCAAACGTTTGCAAGTGCAAGAAAAGCTCACCATGCAAATTGCCAATGCTTTAGAAGATGTCTTGCAGCCTGCTGGTGTGGCCGTGATTTTACAGTGCAAACATTTTTGTATGTGCCATAGAGGTGTTAAAAAACCTGATGCAGTCACCACCACTTCAAAGCTCAGTGGTGCTTTCCTTAATAATCCATCATCACGCTTAGAGTTGTTTCAGTTGATTAATAATCATGGGTTATAAATAAAGCAGTAAGAATAAGTTAGGACGTAAGATGAGTGTTTTTTTATGGATAGTGGATTAATGTAGTAATTTTAGGCACCCTGCGCGCCCCTTTAGAGTATGTTGATTGCTGACAAAGTAATCTCAAAAGTGTTATCAAGTCGCGGAGAAACCCAATGTTTACCTTATACAAAAAGCACATGTGGAGTGCAAAAGACGATGTGTTATCAGGGCTGACTGTAGCTCTGGCGCTGGTTCCCGAAGCTGTTGCATTTGCATTTGTGGCAGGTGTTCATCCTTTGGTTGGGCTTTATGCCGCTTTTATGGTGGGATTAATCACTTCGTTGATTGGTGGTCGCCCAGGCATGATTTCTGGTGCAACGGGTGCGTTGGCAGTAGTGATGGTGGCATTGGTGGCCGAACATGGTGTTGAGTATTTGTTTGCCACGGTGGTGTTGATGGGGCTGCTGCAAATTCTTTTTGGTTTGTTGAAGTTGGGTAAGTTTATTCGAATGGTGCCATACCCTGTCATGTTGGGTTTTGTAAATGGGCTTGCCATTGTGATTTTTCTTGCCCAATTGCCACAATTTCAGACTGAAGATGCCGATGGTGTATTGCAATGGCTGCAAGGTGTTGATTTGTATCTGATGCTGGGTTTAGCAGCGGCAACAATGGCAATCATGTATTTCTTACCCAAAGTTACACGCGCGGTTCCTGCTGGTTTGGTTGCTATTGTTGGGTTGTCGGCAGTGGTGATTTGGATGGGTATTGATACCAAAACAGTTGGTGACATTGCCTCCATTGGTGGTGTGTTTCCTCCGTTTCATGTGCCTGACATTCCGTTTAATTTAGAAACATTGTATATTATTTTCCCCTATGCCGTGATTTTGGCAGCGATTGGTTTGATTGAGTCTTTGTTAACCATGACAGTGATTGATGAAATGACGGAAACACGTGGGCAAGGTAATCGTGTCTCTATTGGTCAAGGGGCTGCTAATGTGGTCACTGGATTCTTTGGTGGCATGGGTGGTTGCGCTATGATTGGACAATCCATGATTAATATTTCTTCGGGCGGTTTGCGCAATCTATCGGGTATTTCAGCCGCTTTGTTTTTATTGTCGTTTATCCTTTTTGGCAATGAACTTATTGAGAAAATCCCTGTAGCGGTATTGGTGGGTATCATGTTTATGGTGGTGATTGGTACATTTGAATGGGGAAGCTTCAACCTATTAAATAAAATCCCCAAAGAAGATTCTTTTGTGGGTATTTTGGTTGCAGTGGTCACCGTATTTACTGATTTGGCGATTGCTGTGATTGTGGGCGTGATTGCGATGGCTTTGGTGTTTGCGTGGAAAAATGCGAAACATATTTATGCCTTGCCTAAGGATTTGGAAAGTGGTGAGCGCGTATACGAAATTCACGGCCCTTTATTCTTTGCCTCAATTCACCGCTTTAATGACTTGTTTACACCTGAAAACGATCCCGATGAAGTGATTATCGATTTTGCCTTTTCACGCGTAGCCGATCATTCGGCTATTGAAGCCATTGATAACTTGGCTGAGCGTTATAATAAAGCAGGGAAAAAGCTACATTTACGCCATTTGAGCCAAGAGTGCAAAGAGCTGCTTGAAAAGGCAGGCAACTTGGTTGAAGTGAATATCAAAGAAGACCCACATTATCATATTGCGGATGATAAATTAGCTTAACATCGCGAGAAGCCCCAAAGATTTGAGTCAATATCAAGTTATGGAAGGCTGCCCAGCGACACTAAGATTCAACTAACAAATGTCGTATTGCAAGACCCGACCCCGAGGGCTATTTGCCAACGGGTGAGCGTGTGTATGAAATCCATGGGCCACTGTTTTTTGCCTCAACACATCGCTTCAACGATTTATTTGACCCGAAAAACGACCCTGATGAAGTAATCTTCGACTTTGCCTACTCTCGCGTTGCTGATCACTCCGCCATTGAAGCCATTGATAATTTGGCTGAGCGCTATACCAAAGAAGGCAAGAAACTGCACCTGTGCCATTTGAGCCAAGAGTGTAAAGCCTTGCTTGAGAAGGCAGGCAACTTGGTGGAAATCAATATCAAGGAAGATCCGCATTACCACATCGCAGACGACAAATTAGCATAACATCGAGAGAAGCCCCCAAAGATTTGAGTCAATATCAAGTTATGGAAGGCAGCCCCCGCGTCACTAAAATTTAACTAACAAATGTCGTATTGCAAGACCCGACCCCGAGGGCGCTGCTGCGGTTACTGAAAAGATTGATGTTCGAGAGTAGAAAGATTGCCAGCTTAAATTAAAGAGTTTAACGTCCAAAATTAGATTTTGTGGGTGAGGAAGTTATGGAAGAAGAAAATATAAACAAAGATGAAACATACGAAGAAGTAGAGGGTCTTGATCATGATGAGGATGATTCATTAGGTGAATACCCCATTGATACAGTGCTTATTCGCAATGAAAATCGAACGGTTCATGATGTTCTTCGGAGAATCGAGAAAGGTTCTTTTGTTATGGACCCCGATTTCCAACGTGATTTCATTTGGGAAGATGATAAACAAAGCAAGCTGATTGAGTCAGTTCTTATGCGAATCCCACTTCCTGTGTTTTATTTGTCTGAAAATGAAGAAGGTCATATGGTGGTTGTAGATGGGTTACAACGGTTATCAACATTCCAACGGTTCGTAAACAAGGGGTTTAAGCTTAAACTTCCCAAACAACTAGAGCTGCATGGAAAAACCTTTGCTGACCTTTCAGCAAAGATGCAAAACAGAGTCGAGGATTGTAACCTAACCTTGTATGTAATTGATGCGAAAGTGCCCCAGCAAGCATTGTTAGATATATTTGATCGCGTCAATAGTGGTGTCCCGCTAACCCGGCAACAGATGAGGAATTGTCTTTTCTCTGGCCGTGCAACACGCTTCATGAAAGAAGAGTCTAACACGAACCTTTTCTTACAAACAACAGGACAAAGCTTAAACAGAAAAAATATGCGTGACCGCGAATTTATAAACAGATTCTGTGCCTTCCAAACTCTAGGCCTTAGCAAATATAAAGGTGATATGGATGTTTTCTTGGCTGATTGTTTAAGCAACATGAATAAAATGAGCTCTGAAGATTTGAAGAACCTTTCTTCTGAATTTAGGACGGGGTTAGAAAATAATAAGGTTGTTTTTGGCAGACATGCTTTCAGGAAACATAATGAACCAAACCCTGGTAGAAAGAGTGTAATTAACGCATCTCTATGGGATGTGATGTCTACAGGGCTATCAACATTTCCTGAGAGTGTAGTTGAATCAAAAGCAGGCATCATTAGGCATAATTTTTTTGGTTTAATGGAGGATAGCGATTTCTTAGACTCAATAACGCTGGGTACAAATCAAGTTAACCGCGTGCAACAACGCTTTGAATTAACGCACTCTATGTTGGATGATGTGCTAAGATGATCACAGAAATAATTTTAGATCAATTTAAGTGTTTTGAAAGGCTAATCCTTCCTATAAAGCCGTTAACTTTATTGTCTGGTACCAATGCGTCTGGGAAGTCTTCGGTACTTCAATCCTTGGTGTTACTTCATCAAACAATGCATGACCACGAATGGGCCATACGATTGATGCTGAATGGAAAGGAATTAAAGTTGGGGACGGTTTCAGATGTAGTAAACAAAATCTCTGGCCGCCGTTCCATTGAAATTGGCATTAGGAGTCAATTCGAGAGCCATTACTGGGTATTTGAAGGTGAACGAAATAACATGTCCATGGCGATTAACAGTGTATCTGTGTCTGGCGATCAAATTAAAAGCCCTCGTAAGCTGCAATTTTTAGCTCCTGAAGCGATGGCAGGTTCTTATCCGTTGTTAGAGAGCATTCAGAGCCTTACTTATATTACTGCAGAAAGAGTTGGCCCTCGCGAATTTTATAGTCTCGAAGATGAGCAAGAAACTAATACTGTTGGCAAATCTGGAGAACATGCGGTTGGCCTCCTTTATAATGGTCGAGATAAGCCAGTTCTTTTCGACTTGGTCATTGATGGTGCCCCACCTACTAGATTGCGACAAGTTGAAGCCTACATGCAAACATTTTTTCCTAATTGCGGACTAACTGTTCAGAAAGTTCCACAGGCCAATGCTGTAACTCTAGGGCTGCGAACATCTGAAGAAACAGACTACCACAGGCCTATTCATGTGGGTTTCGGATTCACTCAAGTTTTTCCAATAATTGTGGCTGCTCTTTCAGCAAAAGCAGGTGACGTGATTCTCATTGAAAACCCAGAAGTTCACCTTCACCCAGCTGGGCAGGCACTGATGGGTCAATTCTTAGCTAAAATTTCGAAAGCAGGTGTACAGGTAATCCTTGACACCCATAGCGATCATATTCTAAACGGTATCCGCCGATCAGTGAAGTCAAAAGGCATTGATGCTGATGAGGTAGCAATTCATTTTTTCCGTCCAAAGACAGATGAAGTGGCACAAGTGCATAGCCCTCTGCTTGATGAAAATGGTAACCTTGATACTTGGCCTGAAGGGTTCTTTGACCAGTTTGATAAAGACATGGATTATTTTGCTGGCTGGGGCAAATAAGTTTGAGTATTCTGTTAAATGATTTTTCTTTAGCGGGTCAGTTTGCGTCTACTCACACCTTTTTACAGTCATTAGAAGTATTAATGCAGCTTAGGCAAGTGTCTGAGAGCAGTGGTCATAAAATTGAATGCAGTGATGTAGTACTGAATAATCAAACCACTGACGCTCTTACATTTTATGAGGCCATACAGACTTTTCATGACAATAATAAGAAACGTGCTGTACTGGCATGGATAAACAAGTCGACGGCATCTTGGGGTAAAAGTCGATTGCATAATGATGATGATTACCTTACTTGTAGCGGTGAGGTCGTAACAGGGACAGCTATCGGAGAAGCTGCATATCGGAATTTAATAAACAAAGAGGCATCTCTTGTGAGCTTTTCTCCTTCTAATTGGGAGGTTTCCCCGATTAACGTTGAATACTTTTATGATAATGAAAAATCATATGCGGTTAATAACCATTGGGCAGAAAAGAGCCTAGTGAATTATTTAGAAAGTATCCAATCGCCGATACAGTCGTGGGAAGAGCTAGAAAAGCGTATGCGTGGAAGTTGCGGGAATATATGTTTTTCTGAAGATGCTTTTAGTCCTCTCTTTCCTCACCCTTTTATGTCAGGGGCTGCTGATAGAATCAGTTTCCTTTTAGAAACATTAAATCACCTGAAAGAATGCTATGATGATACAGGAAAACGGACCGCTGAGGGCCATGAAATGTACCAAAATTTTTTTACCGGCAAGAAGGGTGATGGTGGTAGAGGGGCGCTTTTTACAGATTCATCTGCCAGCGAAAAAGATAACTTTAAAAGTGAACTGACATTTGTAAAACCAGGCACTGATGCTGAAGAACTTTTTTGTCCTATGCATGGCAAGGTTCAAACCCCACAGTTTAGAATCCATTTCTCATGGCCTATGCAAGCCTATGATTTATTTTATGTGATGTATGTTGGTCCGAAGCTTACAATATAAAAAAGGGGGGCTGTCTTGTAATCATACATTCCTCCTCTTTATTTTTAAGATTTAAAAGCAGTATAGCTCAATACTCCGTCGCTGCAAAAATTCATTAAACAATTGTTGTGTTATAAGACCTGTTTGGTGATTTTGTAAGCAGTTACTCGATAAAACTTTGAGGAAATATCGGTATGGGAAATGAGGGCGACTTGTTTGCCATGTTTTGCTGCATGTTCGTTTAGTTTTTCAGTCAGGTTTTCATGCCAGAAACCATCGAGGAAAGGTTCAAATTTGGTGATTAGCCAACGGGTGAGGTAAAACCAGTAGAGGAAATGGCTTTTGGGTAGTTCTGCGTATTCTGTAATCAATAATGTGCCACCATCTGAGATGGTGCGGATGGCTTCGGATAGAGCATTGGCGCGGGCATCTGTTGGAAGCTCATGTAATAAGAAGAATAAGACTGTGGTTGTAAAACTATCGTCTTGATAACCAAGCGATTCGGCATTCATGCGTGTGCAGAGCAACTCTTTGTTGGAAGTTGTTTTGCTTGCGGCGAGGGTGAGTTGCACTGGGGCAACATCGGTGATGTGTAAGGGTGTAGGGTGAATGGCTTGGATAAGATTGGGCGTAAGTTTGCCGTAAACACAGGTCAGTTGTAAGACGCGGGAATGATCGGTTTTTGCCAATGCAATCATGGTTTGTTGCATGAGTTTATTGTATTGCCCAAACAAAATGGCGTTGATGATGGGTTGATGGTCAAAAAACCAAGCGGACTTTGACCAAAGGTATGCCCACCAATAATAGCGGGCGAGATATTCAGGCGTGCCATCTAAAAAATGTTTGTATATTTTAAACATTAATGCTCGCCCATGGTTTTAAATTATGAGCCTATACGTGGCACAAACATCGCATCGCCGTAAGAATAAAAACGATACCCATGTTGAATGGCATGTTGATAGGCTTGGAGCACGTGTGCTCTTCCTGCTAAAGCGGAGACCAGCATAAGCAAGGTGGATTTGGGCAAGTGAAAGTTGGTGAGCAAGGCATCCGTAATCTTAAACTGATAACCAGGTGTGATAAAGATATCGGTGCGGCCAGAACCCGCTTGCACAGCGCCACTTTGCCCAGCGGCTTCTAGGGTGCGTAAGCTGGTGGTGCCCACAGCAACGATACGCTTACCCTTTTGTTTGGCTTGGTTGATCTGTGCCGCGGCTTCAGGCGAGATGACATAGGCTTCTTCATGCATGATATGGTCGCTGACATCTTCAACCTGCACAGGCTGAAAGGTGCCGGGGCCAACGTGTAGGGTGAATGGCTTGGATAAGATTGGGCGTAAGTTTGCCGTAAACACAGGTCAGTTGTAAGACGCGGGAATGATCGGTTTTTGCCAATGCAATCATGGTTTGTTGCATGAGTTTA
>JAJFLD010000184.1 GCA_021772875.1 Ghiorsea sp.
TTCACTTTATTGCTGCCAAGCTGCAAAAAAAGCAAAGCTATATCCATTGCCGATAAGGTCTTAAAGGATGTGCGGGCCATGGTTTGTAGTGATGAGCAAATGAGCGTGAGTATTGGTATTGCTTGTTCCCCTGCCGACCAAGATTTAACCCTCACCACGCTGATAGAACAAGCAGATAAAGCCATGTATATTGCCAAGGCTTTGGGCGGTAACCGCTTTGAAATCGCAACAGCACAAGGTAGGGAGTAAAAGACCTTTGTTTTTTCACCAAGCTACCCTAGCTTTTATCGAAGAACTACAGCACGTTCGTTTGGCATCTCAACATACCATCAGCAACTACCAACGCGATGTGCAACATTTTTTAACCTTTGCAACATCCTTGTCCAACACCAAAGAAGAACTTTTTTTACTCAGCACCGTCAACCGCGAAATGGTGCAGGATTGGTTGGTTATGGGGCATAGCCAAAGGCTTACTCCTGCAACATTAGCAAGACGTTTATCCGCGCTTAAAAGCTTATTTTCTTTTGCCCTTCGCCAAAAATATTGCACTGACAACCCTGCATCAGGCATTCGCTCACCCAAACTGGGCAAACGCTTACCCAAAACATTACCACAACATCAAACACAAGCTTTATTGGAAACAACACAACGTAAATTCGATGCCCGTGAACTGGCACTATTGGCATTATTGTATGGCTGCGGTTTGCGGGTTTCTGAAGTGGTTGGTGTGAATTTGAAAGACTTATCACTCAATTTCAGCAGCAAAATTGGCGAAGTGCGCGTGTTAGGCAAAGGCAATAAAGAGCGCATCGTACCTTTGCCCGAATTGGCCGTAGAACTCATTGAACAATGGTTAACCCAACGTGGCAATTTATTGTCCACAAACGATGCCTTGTTTTTGAATCGTTTTGGTCAGCGTTTGAGCGTGCGTTCTGTACAACGCACCCTGAAAGACCGCGCCCTAGCAACAGGTGCAGATGCCAGCATCACCCCTCATAAGCTGCGCCACTCTTTTGCCACGGATATGTTATCTGGTGGCGCAAATCTACGTACAATTCAACAGTTTCTCGGCCATGCATCTTTGGCAACCACAGAACATTATACCCATGTTACCCTGCCGCAATTACAACAATCTTATAGCAAGGCACATCCTCGCGCCAAACTGAACAAACATGAGCCATGACCTGACTGAAATAACTATGCAAAATGACAAACCATTTTTCCTTTTCCTTCGTTATGAATCAACGTCAGGTGTTTCAGTAAGCCGCTTAAAATAAGATGTCCAAAAAGGTGAAAGCAGGAGCGAAGTGACAATAATTGCAACAATCACTTGATAATCATCATGAGAAAGAATGGTTGCTGACATGCCCACTGCGGCAAGCACAAAGCTGAACTCTCCAACTTGCGCAAGGATTGCGCCGGTGTAGAGGCTATTACCCCAGCTCTCCCCAAACAGACGAAATACAGCCCCGTTGATAAATGTATTAATAATCAGCACCAGCAATGTGAAACCAATAATTTCAAACCAGTGTGGTAGCACAAACTGAATATCAACAAGCATACCAATGGACACAAAAAACAATGCTACGAACACAGTTTTAAAGGACTCCAAACTATGATGCACCCATTGGGCTTCTTTGGCTGTGGCGACAACCATACCAGCGATAAATGCGCCAAGGGCTGAAGAAAGAGAAAACAAACCGCTGATTAAAGCCAAACCAAAACAAAGCAACAAGGCACCAAATACTTGCAAATCATGATCATCTTTCACGGCTTCCCCAATCAAGGGTATTTTAAAATTTGGTTTGATAACGATAAATACACATAAACCCAGCAACAAAATACCGCCAGTAATTTGTAGCGTTGCATCCATTGTCGAAATTTGATCGCCGCTTAACAATCCCAGAATAATCAACATCGGAATCACTGCAATATCTTGGCCAAGAAGCACAGTCAAAGCATTTTGACCATGCTCTGTTTTCAATTCATGCCGTGCTTGCAACATATTCAAAACCACTGCTGTGCTGCTAAGAGAAATGATAAAACCCAGTAAAATACAAAAGATATTTGACCAATCAAGGAAATAACCAATCATTTTGATGATAAGCACACTTACCGCTGCTTGCATCAGTGTGCCTATCAATGCGATTTTCCATTTAATCATAAGTTTTTTAGGCGAGACTTCCATACCAATAAAAAACATCAGCATGATAACACCAAACTGACCAAGGCGGTCAAGCGTAGCTTGCTCAGTCACCAAACCCAAAACAGATGGCCCCAATAAAATGCCTGCCAACAAATATGCAATCACATTGGGTTGCTTTAAGGTATGCATCAATAATCCAATCAATAGGATTGCTGTAATACATCCGACAATGATTGGCATGATTGGATCCATATGCATGGCATGTTCTCCCAAAGATTAAAAACAAGGTATGACCAATTGAGCACATACTGAATCCTATTGGCCAACGAAGTTGTACATGAATAGTAAAACATGTACAACCTTGCCATGCCAACAGCATCTATCTTGATGAAACCACCCTATCATCTACCAGCAAAAACAACGGAAGGTTGTCTGATGATGATTCTCGTTTATATTCGTTCGAATATGATTTGCAGTTTAATAAAATTTTTCAGCAGCATTGTGCATTTGAACAAACAACACAATCTGCAAGCCATCAAGGCTGCTAAGCTTGCCTATGTATAATTCATATTTCGGTTTTTCAGAAAAGCCTTTTACCATCGCGCCCAACCCCCGTTATCTCTTTATGAGCCCACGCCATCAAGAAGCTTTGGCGCATATGCTTTATGGTATGCAAGGTGATGGTGGAGTGATGGTTTTGACCGGTGAAGTCGGTACGGGAAAAACAACCATTTGTCGGCGTTTGTTAGAGCAAGTGCCAGAGAACACGCGTATTGCTTACATGATTAATCCCAAGCTCACCGCACTTGAACTGCTCGCCAGCATCTGCGATGAGCTGCATATTAAATACCCAACACCCATCAATAGCATCAAAGTGTTAACTGATCTGATCAATGAACACTTGCTCAAACAACATGGGCAAGGTTTGCATACTGTGTTGATTATTGATGAAGCCCAAAACCTTGATGTTTCAGTGCTCGAACAATTGCGATTATTAACCAACCTAGAAACCAATGAAAAGAAGCTGTTGCAGATTATGTTGCTTGGTCAGCCTGAACTTGCGGATATATTACAACGCAATGAGCTGCGCCAACTTGCCCAACGTATCACTGCCCGTTATCACCTCACGCCACTCAACAAAAGTGAAATCAACGACTACTTAAAACATCGCCTAGCCATAGCTGGTAATGATAACCCACAACTCTTTCCGCCTGCCGTGGTGCGTTTGCTCTACAGATACACCAAAGGTGTGCCTCGCCTCATCAATCTGATTGCAGATCGCGCTCTGCTTGGTGCTTATAGCTGTGAAAGCAAAAAAATAAGCCTCAAGATTCTGACCCAAGCTATGCATGAAGTCTGTGGTCAAAAACAAACCTCTCCAAACTTGCTTTGGGTTTATATGACTACCCTTTTGATGTTGGTTGTGGGTTTGAGTATATGGAATATCCAAACAGTAAGTAAAACACCATTTGTTGCTCAGACACAACATGAACCAAGCAACCCATCGTCACTTGCCGTTGCAACAATCCAACCACCTAAAGCGATGTTACCCCAAGTGAGTGTAACCCATTCCAACATAGTTGCAGACCCCAACACCAACGATACTGTTGCTGAAATCACCCCCACCCCTGAGCTTCATAAACAAGCGTTGGGTTTCATCAAGCTTCCTTTACATCAAAATCAAGATGAGGCCTTCACCGCAATTTTTGCAACATGGCATATCAGCTATCAACCCAAACGTGACGGTGAAGCCTGCATCTTTGCCAAACAACACCAATTGCATTGCTTTCGCCAGCGCGGTGATATTGCCCAAATGCGTAGCTTAAATCGACCTGCCGTGCTCACCGTCTCCGATAAGGACGGGCAAGCTGCTTATGTCACCATCACAGCCCTAACGGGGACATCTGCCACAACCCAAGCTGGGGTTGTGGTTTCCCTTGTGCAATTGGCCTTACAAAGCCATAACGATTTCATTATTTTATGGCGCACACCACAAAATTACACTGGGCCTGTTCGGCCTGGACATGAAGGTAAACTGGTACAGTTACTGGCTGAGCAATGTAGCTTAGCTCAAAAGCAACAATGGATTGGTGCGCCGCGCCTCAAATACGATGTCAGTTTAAAAGAGCAAATAAAAAGTTTTCAACGCAGCCAAGGCCTGAATCCTGATGGTGTAGCAGGGCCTATCACTTGGATTCATTTGAATAGCCTTACCCATCAAGACTGGCCAACATTACAAAAACCATTGACCACAGATTACCAAGACGCCGTCGCAGCAACACTGGCACCACAAAGCTAATGTCATATATTCTTGATGCCCTCAACAAAGCAGAGCAAGCACGGCAACAACAACAAGTTGAGCAGCCAATGCCGCAACCTATTGAGACAATTCATAACAACAAAACACCGTCTAAGCTCTTGCTGATTACACTCATTGTTTGTGTTGCTTTCATCCTTGTTTATGCCTTGCTACCAAGGCAAGAGACAAACCAAAGAGTGGCCATTGTATCTACAGCTGCGCCTGAAAAGCAGCATCAACAAACACCCAGCATCTCACCACCAAGCGCCTTAAAACCACCTGCCAAAGCCATTCAACCTCTTACAAACGAACCTATAGACACAAACCCTCGCCTAGCATCTGACACCAAAATCACTGTCTTACCAACACTTATGACACTGCCCCAACACATCCTTGATAACTTACCCGCCATCACCATCTCCGCGCATACTTACAATACCATTGCAGCCAAACGTATGGTGATTATCAACAATAAAGTATTGCATGAAAACAGGCCTGTTTCTGAACATCTATTTCTCAAAAACATTACCCCACATGGTGTTGAACTTGAATACGATAGTACAACCTTTTCCATGACAGCTTTTGATACTTGGCCGTATTAATTGAATCATTTGTTGTAAGCTCTGCTCATGTTCTACGACCAACGCCACATCAATCGTGCAAAGGAAGTGAAAACCATGCTCAAAAAAAGTTTGCCCTTCATCATCATTCTCGCCCTGACGGCATTATTTTTTGCCTTAGGCTTACATGATTATTTAAGCTTTGAACAATTAAGAACACACCGTTTATTCTTGAATGATTGGGTGGACACACAACCCATGCTTGCAGCATTCACCTTTATGTTGGCTTATATCGTGGTGGTTGCCTTTTCTTTGCCCGGTGGGGCATTGATGACGTTAACGGGTGGTTTTTTGTTTGGTGCGGTGGTTGGTGGTTTGTATACCGTGATTGGTGCAACCATTGGTGCCACGGCGATTTTCCTGATTGCCAAAACGTCTCTGGGTGATTTATTACAAGCCAAAGCGGGCAAATACCTCAAACCCATGCAACAGGGGTTTAATGAAAATGCGCTTAGTTATATGTTTGTTTTGCGCCTGATTCCTTTGTTTCCATTTTTTATCGTTAATCTCGCTCCTGCCTTTTTGGGCGTGTCATTGCGCACTTATCTCATTGCCACCTTCTTTGGCATCATGCCTGCCACCTTCGTTTTCTCACTGGCTGGTAGTGGTTTAGGGCGTGTATTTGAGCAAGGTGAAACCTTCTCTATGGCAGGTATTTTAAGCCCTGAAATGATAGCTGCTTTGTTTGGTTTGGCGCTGCTTTCACTGCTGCCTGTTGCCTATAAAACATACAGAAAAAAACGCGGAGTTTCCTTATGAACAACACCAAACCCAACATCATCAAAACAGATATCTGCGTCATTGGTGCAGGCTCTGGTGGTTTATCGGTGGCTGCTGGTGCATCACAAATGGGTGCAAAGGTGGTGTTGATTGAAAAGGGATTAATGGGTGGTGATTGTTTAAATACCGGTTGCGTGCCATCCAAAGCAATATTGGCCGCAGGCCATACTGCCCAAACCATGCGTGATGCATCCGCTTTTGGTGTGCAAGCTGTGATTCCAGAAGTAAATTGGGAAAAGGTACATCATCATATTCATGAAGTGATCGCAGCCATTGCTCCTCATGATTCGGTGGAACGTTTTGAAGGTTTGGGGGTGAAGGTCATCCAAGCCAGTGCAAGTTTTATGGATGCCAACACGATTGTGGCAGGTGATGTGCAGGTGCGTGCCAAATATATTGTGGTGGCAACGGGTTCATCAGCATTGATTCCACCCATTGAAGGCATTCATGACGTGCCTTATTACACCAACGAAAACATCTTTAACAAAAAAGAACAAGTGACCCATTTGATTGTCATTGGTGGCGGTCCGATTGGCATAGAGCTGGCCCAAGCTCACCGCCGCTTGGGCGCAGAAGTCACTGTTGTTGAAGTCGCGCAATTGCTTGCCAAAGATGATCCAGAACTCACGGCTATTGTTGTGCAATATCTGCGTGATGAAGGTGTGGTTTTGCATGAAAAGGTAAGTGGCTTAAAGGTGGCTAAAGCAACTAAAGGCATAGATGTATCGTATGAAGTAGATGGTGAACAGCAACACATCAATGGCTCGCATGTGTTAGTCGCCACAGGGCGCAAAGCCAATGTTGATAGCCTCAACCTTGAAGCTGCAAACATCAATTATTCAGCACGTGGCATTGAAGTAGATGCACGTTTGCGGTCATCCAATAAACGTATCTTTGCCATCGGTGATGTTGCAGGCCCTTATCAATTTACCCATATGGCAGCTTACCAAGCAGGCATCATCATTCGTAATATTTTATTCAAAATGCCTGCCAAAGTCGATTATTCAGCCGTACCTTGGGTGACGTATACTGATCCTGAACTGGCGCATGTTGGCCTGACGCAAGCAGATGCCAAAAAACAAGGTAAAAAGGTGCGCATCTTAAAATGGCCGTTTTCCGAAAATGATAGGGCTCAAGCTGAAAGACGCACTGAAGGTTTGGTCAAAGTGGTAGTTTCGCCTAAAGGACTTATTTTAGGCGCAAGCATTGTGGGCTTACATGCAGGCGAATTGTTGCAACCGTGGATTTTGGCCATCAACCAAAAAATGAAGATTGGTGCCATGGCATCCATTATTGCACCCTATCCCACACTGGCAGAAGTGAACAAACGTATTGCGGGAAGTTTTTACACCGCTAAGCTTTTTTCAGCAGGTACTAAAAAGTTGGTACGATTCTTGATACGCTGGTTTTAGCTATCATTATAGGCTATTATGCTTTTTATACTGAATGTTGCAGGGGGCACGGGTGCCGAGTTCAAATCACAAAGAAAGTAATGCAGCTACACATGCCGAGGTATTGGCTCGGCTAAAACAAGGCATGCGCATAAGCATGCTACCGCAAGAAAAAAAACCTGAACAAAATCCAGCGCCTGCTCAAGTTGCCTCACCTGCTGTTGAACAAACACCAGCGCAACAAACTGCATCTTATGATAGTATTGAATACCCATCCCGTGCTATGGTGCTCATCAACGCTTGGCGCATGCATGGTCATCTGCATGCAGATCTCGACCCACTAAAACTTCGCCCTGCCAAAGCAAGCCCTGATATGGAGTTGGCTTATTATGGCTTAAGTGATAAAGACTTGGACACTGTCTTCCCAACAGGTGATTTGGTTGGGCCACCATCCTTACCACTGCGTGAAATTCTTAACCTCTTGCGTCAAACTTACAGCGGCCATGTTGCTCCTGAATTGATGCATATGAGTGATACGTCCCGTCGACAATGGATGCAACATCGCCTTGAACGCACGCGCTCTACGCCCAATTTTGATGCGACAAAACGGCAGCATATTTTTGATAAAATCATGCGTGCTGAAGAATTTGAACGCTTTCTACACACCCGCTATACAGGTCAAAAGCGCTTTTCTTTAGAAGGTGGTGAAAGCCTTGTGCCTATGTTGGATACATTGGTACAACACGCTGGTTCTAAAGGTGTCAAAGAAATCATCATTGGCATGACACATCGTGGCCGTTTAAATGTGTTGGCCAACGTGATGGGTAAATCACTTGGCGATATTTTTTCAGAATTTGAAGGCAATCAATTCTCAGACACCGAATCAGGTGCTGGTGATGTCAAATATCATATGGGTTTTTCTTCTGACATTGCTACTTCTGGTGGCACAGTACATCTCTCTTTGGGTTTTAACCCATCACATCTTGAAATTATTTCACCCGTTGTTTTGGGCAGTGTCCGTGCACGCCAATGTCGGCGCAAAGATGATGCCCGCCGTGAAGTGATGGGTGTTTTGATTCATGGTGATGCCGCTTTTGCAGGGCAAGGTGTTGTTGCAGAATCATTAAACTTGGGTGATTTATCAGGATACCGCACTGGTGGCACCATCCATATTGTCATCAATAATCAAATTGGTTTTACCACCAACCCCTTTGATGCCCGCTCCACTTTTTACTGCACCGATGTTGCCAAACTTGTGCAAGCACCCATTTTACATATCAATGGTGATGACCCAGAAGCGTGTTGTATGGCCATGGAATTAGCGATGGATTACCGTCATCAATTCCACAGCGATGTGGTGATTGATTTGGTTTGTTATCGCCGCTTAGGCCACAATGAGGCCGATGCCCCAGAAGTGACACAGCCTAGAATGTATCAACACATTCAAAAACATGAAACCGTACAACAACTCTACCGTCAAACTTTAGCCCAAGCTGGTATTCAAAGTGAAGAGGATGCTTTGGCTGCTGCAAAAGTATTTCGTGATTCTTTGGATGACGTGCGCAAGAGTAATATCGCCACCCCTCAGCAATCACCCAAGCTGGAAAACAGTTTGCATGGTCGCTGGGAAGGTTTTGTCCGCCATTATGAGGGCGAGCCTGAAACAGCTGTGGTCGAAGCATCATTAAAACCACTCGCCAAACGCGCAACCCAAGTACCTGATGGTTTTAAGCTGCATCCCAAAGTGGCAAAAATTTATGAAAATCGCATCAGTATGATGAGTGGCGATATGCCTATTGATTGGGGTTGTGCCGAAATGATGGCTTATGCCACCTTGCTGGATGAGGGTGGCTGGGTTCGTTTGACAGGACAAGATTCAGGACGCGGCACATTTTTTCATCGCCATGCTATCGTGTACGACCAAGAAACAGGTAAAGGGTTTACGCCACTTCGCCAAATCATCAATGGTGTTTTATCTCGTTTTCTCACTGTAGATAGTATGCTTTCAGAGCTGGCTGTGCTGGCCTATGAATATGGCTATTCTGTTGCTGAACCGCGTGCCTTGGTGATTTGGGAAGCACAATACGGTGATTTTGCCAATATGGCACAAGTGGTGATTGATCAATTTGTTGCTGCTGGTGAATCCAAGTGGGGCCGTATGTCTGGTTTAGTGTTATGGCTACCACACGGTTATGAAGGGCAAGGTGCTGAACATTCTTCAGCCCGTCTTGAGCGTTTTTTACAATTGTGTGCCAACGATAATATGCAAGTGGTTGTGCCCACAACCCCTGCCCAACTCTTCCACCTTTTACGACGCCAATATTTAATCAATACCCGTAAACCATTGATTATCATGGCACCAAAGAGCTTGTTGCGTCACAAGGCATCGGTGTCAACAATACACGATTTAACCACAGGTCGTTTCCAACCTGTGATTGCCGATGATGCTCCTGAAGACTGTCGTCGAGTCATTCTATGCTGTGGTAAAGTCTATTATGATTTATTAGAAGCTAAAAATACGGCAACGGCCAACGATATCTGTTTGGTTCGGATTGAAGGTTTATACCCATTCCCAAGAAAAGAACTGCAAACCGCACTTTTACCCTTTGCCAACTGCACTGAAATGGTCTGGGTGCAAGAAGAGCCCGAAAACCAAGGGGCATGGTTACAAATCAATAGCTCACTACGCCAAGTCCTTTTACCCGAACAAAAATTATATGGCTTAGCAAGACCAGCACTTGCAGCACCTGCCGTGGGTTCATCAAAACGTCACCAAGAACAAAAAGAACAACTCTTAAACGCAGCTCTCGGCACCTCTGTCGATGGCTTTATGCTTTAAGTAAGAGGGTAAAAAAACATGATGTTTGAAATTAAAGTTCCCAGTTTGGGTGAGTCCGATACCGAAGCCACACTCATTTCATGGCTCAAAGAAGTGGGCGACGAAGTGGCTGTTGATGATATTATCGCTGAGATTGAAAGCGATAAAATCACCATGGAAATTACAGCAACAGAAGCTGGCATTTTGAAAGAACAAAAATTTACTGTCGACGACACCGTAGAGCCTGGCCAAGTGATTGGTCTGATTGATACCTCTGTAGATATTTCAGCTAAAAAAGCTGCCTCACCCGAATCACCCAAAGTGTCCAAAGCAAAACGCGAAGCGCCCGAGCTTGAAGAAGTGACACCAACTTCATCGCCACTTGAAGAACGCGAGGCCATTCGTGTGCCTATGACACGTTTGCGTAAACGCATCGCCACCCGCCTCAAAGAAGCACAAAATACCGCCGCAATGTTGACCACGTTCAATGAAGTGAATATGCAGCCTATTATGCAGATGCGCTCTGAGCATCAAGCAGCATTCACAGCAAAATTTGCAGTAAAACTGGGTTTCATGTCGTTCTTTAGTAAAGCCTGTGCGCTAGCCTGTGCCGACTATCCAAGCGTCAATGCTTATATTGAAGGGGATGATGTCTTGTATCATAATTACATTGATATGGGCATTGCAGTTTCAACGGAGAATGGTTTGATTGTGCCTGTCTTGCGGGATGTTGGCATAAAAAGTTTTGCCGAAATTGAGCAAGGTATTATTGATCTTGCAACCAAAGCCCGAGAAGGTGGTTTAACCACCGACGATATGCACGGCGGCACTTTCTCTATCACCAATGGTGGTATTTTTGGCTCTATGCTTTCCACACCCATCTTAAATACACCTCAAAGTGCAATTTTAGGCATGCATACCATTCAAAAACGGGCCATGGTTGAAAATGACCAAGTGGTGATCAGACCGATGATGTATTTAGCTCTTTCTTATGACCACCGCCTGATTGACGGTAAAGATGCTGTGCAATTTCTTGTGCGTGTCAAAGAGCTGCTAGAAAACCCACAAAGCTTTGATTTAAACTTATAACCATCCCCTAATCTGTTGGGGAAATGACACTGCTTTAAAGAGGCCGTTTGGCATAAGTATAGTTGCCCCATAATCGTTTATATTACTAGGCTTTTTAGCCTAATCTAAGTCAGATTTGACAAATGCCTCGCATATTCATGCGATATACCGTGTTTGTATCCCTCCCCATCATCCGCATATCGGACATGTTTACGGAGAGGGGATCCCATGAAACAAGCAACCAGTTTAGATGCAATAAGTTTATATCTTAAAGAAATGGCGCGTTATCCTCTTTTAACCGCCGCACAAGAAATTGAACTGACCTTTGCCATTCAGTCGGGCGATCAACAAGCCTATCAAACCATGATCAGCTCCAACCTCCGTTTGGTTGTCAAAATTGCGCGCAGGTATGTGAGCCGTGGTTTGGCATTAGAGGATCTCATTGAAGAAGGTAACCTTGGTTTGATTCATGCTGTTGGGAAATTTGATACCGAACATGGCTGTCGTTTCTCCACCTATGCAACATGGTGGATACGTCAAAATATTGAACGTGCAATCATGAATCAATCACGCACCATTCGTGTGCCCGTACATGTTGCCAAGGAAATGAACCGCATGGCCCATGCAGACAATCATTTGCGTGCAATTTTAGGACGCGAACCCTCTGAACAGGAAATTGCCGTTAAAATGGGTAATTCTCAACACCGAGTACAAGAGCTTAGAGAAGCATTCCTTCCAACCAACAGTGCAGATCAAATTTTATTCGGTTCTGAAGACACGACAGTTTATGATATCACCGAAGATCCACAGGCCAAACAGCCTTGTGAACATTTAAACCAACAGATTTATAAAAACATGGTGCAAACGTGGTTGAATTTTCTCAGCAAAAAAGAACGCGATGTCATGATGCTTCGTTATGGTATTGGCGATAGAGATGACCCATGGACACTTGAAGCCATTGGTGAACACTTTGGGGTTACACGCGAACGCATTCGTCAAATTCAAGTTGCAGCTTTACAAAAATTACGTAACCTCCCAGATGCACAACATATGCGTCTGGAGGAAGTTATTTGACCCCAAAACCTGCAATTCAACTGCGTGATTTTATTCGAAACATTCCAGATTTCCCTAAAAAAGGTATTAACTTCAAAGATATTAGCCCCTTGCTGGCCAATGGCGAGGCCTTTTCAGAATGCACATCTGAGCTCGCCTTTCATATGCCAGAAAATATTGATGCCATCGTAGGCATAGAATCCCGTGGTTTTTTGTTTGGTGCTGCCTTAGCGCAATTGACAGGCATTGGTTTTGTACCAATTCGTAAACCTGGAAAACTACCATCAGAAACCCATGCCATTGCATATGAACTTGAATATGGCACAGACCTCTTAGAAATCCATCGCGATGCTTTAAATCACAATCATCGGGTGGTGGTGGTTGATGATTTGTTGGCCACTGGCGGCACTGCTGCGGCAACGGTGCAATTGGTAGAAAAGTTGGGGGCTGAAGTAGCGGCATGTTTATTTGTCATTGAATTAGGTGCCTTAAATGGTCGCAGTAAACTCGACCACACCCCCGTCATCAGCCTATTAAATTACGACGATTAATTTAACACTGTAATAAGCTGGCAAACACTTTTTGTGTTTGCTCTTGAATCATTTTTCCAAGCTCTGCCCGACTGACCTGCACACCTAGTTTTTCTAATGAAATCACAGGGGCATCAACCATGCCGCAAGGCACGATGCCTTTAAAATGATTAAGATTAGGATTAATATTTAAAGCAATACCATGCCAAACCACCCACTTTCGGCAGCGCACACCTGCTGCGGCAATCTTAAGCCCATCCACCCACACACCAATGCCTCGCTTATCACGGCATGCAGCTATCCCCAGCTCAGTAAGTACTCTGATAATCACTTCTTCCAAACGCCAAATATGCAGATGTAAATCTTGTTCTTGAGATAAGTTTGCGACGATATAACAAAGCAGCTGCCCTGGCCCATGATAGGTCACTTCACCACCACGGCCAGTTTGATACACTTCGATGTTATCACCATCAACCTCTCTGCTCAGCACATCCTTGGCTGCCGCGGATGTGCCCAAGGTATAAATGGGTGGATGTTCGGTTAAAATGAGATGAAACTTTTTTTCGCCTTGAAGCAGTGCATCACGCAAATATTCCTGCTCAGCCATGGCTTGTGGGTAGGTTTGCAGATCATGTTCAATGATGGAGAATCGGGTAGACGAAGGCATGCAACAAAACTGCATGGCTTCTTAAGAAAAGTAAAATATGGGCGCGTTAGCGAGCTTGTGTTATGCCATCACAGGAAAATAAATTTTAAAGATACTGCCTTTACCAACACCTGTTTTAACACGAATTTGTCCATGGTATTTCTTAATCGTTTTAAGCACCTGAGCCAAACTCATGCCACGCCCTGCAAATCGCGTGGAAAAGAAAGGTTCAAAGATGTGATGTTGGGTTTCTTGATCCATACCATGGCCGTGATCTTCTACCGCAAGTAACACATAATTTTTATTCAAACCCGTTCTATTGTGCATCAAGGTTACATTCTTACATGATATGATAATCACACCCTGTGCTGTTGTTGCATCAATGGCATTGTCCAACAACCGTTGTAACATTTTGATGAGCACTTCTTCATTGGCAAAAATTCTATGCAGCTTTGGCCCAATGTTAATGCTCAGTTTTCTTGGCGCACTGCTTTCTAAGTTATTTTTATAATGCTTTGCCACGGCAAAAACCACATCCTTCAAATAAACTTCGCCCATCACAACATTGTCTGAAGTGTCGGCAAAATCGACAAGGTTATGTGCAACGTCGCTGGCTTGCAGGCCGCTTTTAGAAATACGATCCAACTTCGCAGCTAACTCTGGCCTATCTGCCAATTCCATCTTCACCAAATCCGCAGTGCCAACAACTGATGCCATCTGATTATTAATCACATGCGCAATACCACCCGTCATGGTTCGTAATGTTTCGGCAAAATCATCCTGTTGTTTTTGTCCTTCAGTAATATCCAAAACAAGGCATTCAATCACCTTACTATAATCTTGTTGGTCAATCACAAGTTGGGCATTGATGGAGGCAATGAATGTTTCACCATTGGGCCGCTTCATATCGGCGATAAAACCTCGAACAAGTCTTTCACTAATCACCTGATTCACCAAGGCGCTACCCATATTAGGCACTGCCCATCTGTCAAAAAATATGTGGCCTAACAAATCCTCTTTTGTCAGCCCTAACAAATGATGCGCCGCACCATTGGCTTCAATAATAGTACCATCCAAGGCCATCACAAGATAAGAGCTTTCCAACAAGCTCGCCAAGTTTGAACCTTTTTGAACAAGGTTTTCTCCGTTGTCAGCATGCTCCTGATTTATCTTATTCTTTTCCAATACCTTGAATCCCTCTTCTATTTCGTCAACAATGAGCCAGTGTATACGGCATATATAATCCTTGCAATTTGCAGGTGCGTCTTTGCATAGCAGCCCCACAGGAGATTATTGATCATGAACCTTCACCGTTGCCGTCTGATTGTGCTGTTTCTGTTATTCGCCGCAACAGCAGCCCATGCCGAAGAACCTAGCCTTGAGCGTATGATGCTGTTGCATGACATCGCGCCTGCAACAATCATGCCAACAGCCAATACAACCCAGCCCATTCCAACCTTGAATCAAATGGGGCAACAAAAACCCTTGCGTGTTTTAATTGATGTACGCAGCAATCATTCAGATGGGGCTCATGATTTTAACACCCTTATTGAACTTGCAAAAAAGAGGCATATTGATGCCTTAGCTTTTACTGAACATGATAGATTCACTATCCGCTTTGGGCTTGAGCCTGTGCCCAGTATTTTTAAATATAGCCAAGAGCACCCTTCCCTTCATCAAACAGGGCTAGCGCAATTCTTTTCCGACTTAAACGCTGCCCAACAACAATCAAACCTCACCCTCATGGCGGGCACTGAGTCCACTGCTGGTTATCACTGGCAAGGAATACCTTTTAAAAATTTAAGCCTGCACAATGCCGAGCGTCATCTCATCACCCTAGGCATCACCGACCAAAAACAAATCGAAGCTTTACCCAGTTATACCTTAAAACATGCCCGAGGAGATAAAGAGCTGGCACTTACCTTTTGGTTTGTATTTATCTTCATGCTTATCATTATACTACTACGCAAAAGAAAACGTGGCATCGCCCTGTTATTGGCGGGCTCCTTTATTGCCTTTATGAGCACATGGCTGATGAAACCAACCACCAATGCCGATGAAGACTTTATCAACACTGCACATGAACAAGGTTTATTTGTGATTTGGGCTCACCCAGGAACATTATCGGGCATTCGAGAAGGGCCTATGGGTGTTCATCTTGATACACCACCCTACAATAAACATATCTTTGACCTGCCCGCCGATGCTTTTGCCGCTGTGTATGGTGACACCGATCAAAATACCGTGCCTGGTGGCATGTGGGATATGTTTATGATGGGTTATATGAAAGGTTATATTGGTAAACCCATGTGGGCAGTCGCTGCTGGAGACTATCATGAAGAAGGACAGGCCGCTGAATTTTTGGGCAACTTCCCCATGGATGTTTGGGCAAAAAGCAGCCAAGCAAAGGATATTTTAGATGCCTTGAAACACGGTCACATGGTGGCCTGGCACATGGGCCAACATCAAAATATCAGTGTCCAAACCCTATACCTTGCTTATCAAGACATGGCTTCAAAACAGCGCAAGTATATGCAAGTGGGTGATGAAGCTGCCATCAATGCCGATGTAGAGTTGGTGATCGGCCTAAAAGAATTAGGGCAAGTCACAACGACACCTCTTTCATTAACGGGAAACTGGATTGTAGACGGCAATATTGTGGCAACAGTAGGGCTGGACACACAAACGCCACAACTGATGGCCACCAAACTGCACTTGTCTAAGGGTAGACATGTGATACGCTTCCAAATCCCATCACAACAAGGTATCCGTTTAGAAACCAACCCCTTTCTTGTGCAAGTCCGCTGATAAGGAAAAAAGACTACTGTGAACATCATTACCATTCATCAACCCAATTACATGCCTTGGTCTGGCTTTTTTCACAAATGGCTGCTGGCAGATAGTTTTGTCATCTTGGATACCGTGCAATACCACAAAAACGAATGGCAAAACCGCAATCAACTTAAAACAACGCAAGGTAAACAATGGGTAACTGTGCCCGTCACTTACCGTTTTCCGCAGCTCATTCAAGAGGTAGGCATTGCACCGGGTCCATGGGCAAAAAAACAAATCGCAAGCATAGAACAAGCTTATAGCAAAGCACCCTACTTTGAAGCATATTGGCCTTCTATCAAGTCTGTTTTACAAACGCCATATACCCTGCTCGCCGATCTTAATGTGGCCTTGATTCAAGCCATGGGCAAACACTTAGGCTGCACATCATCGCTGCTGCGGGCTTCTGATTTACCCATCATACAACAAGATCCTACGCAACGTTTGATTGAAATATGCGCTTACCTCGATGGCGACACTTATCTTTCTGGCGCAGAAGGTCGCCATTACCTCCAAGCAGAAGCATTCAAAAAAGCAGGCCTATCTTTGATGTTTCAAGAGGTTACGCCGCCAACCTACCCACAGCTGCATGGCGAATTTGTGCCTTATTTAAGCGCGCTTGATGTGCTGTTCAATATCGGCGAGGGTGCACACGCTATAATTCGTAACATGGGGGGCATGCAGCCATGAGTATTATCCTTGCTTTAGCACCACATCCAGATGATTTAGAAATTGGCTGTGGCGGCACATTGGCTCAACATGCAAAACGTGGTGATGAAGTGCATATCTATGTCGCAACCTCTGGCGAAGTGGGTGGTGTTGCAGAAGTACGGCGCGCTGAGCAAGTAAAAGCTGCAGAAATCTTAGGTGTGAAAGAAATTCATTGGGGTTCATTTGTAGATACCAAACTGCCCGAATCTAGCCGTGATTTGATGAAAAGCTTGGAAGATGTCATTCAAAGGGTGAATCCAGATACGGTGTATATCAACCATAACCATGATACCCATCAAGACCACCGTGAGATGGCGCAAGTTGCCCGTTCGGCAACCCGTTATGTGCCTAATGTTTTAGCCTATGAAACCCCCTCAACTCTAGACTTTGAACCCACAGCATACATGGACACCTCAGACACACTTTCTCTCAAACTCAAAGCTTTGGAAGCGCATGCTTCACAAGTCGAGCGTACCCATGTGCGCCTTAACATTATTGAAATTGCCCTCGCCACATCTCACTTTCGTGGTGTGCAAGGAAAAATGTCTTGTGCTGAAGCATTTATGCCTATCCGTATGCGTTTGTAATGATACACATTCCTCATTCGCGGCCTTGCTTTGGTGCTGACTATCAACATGCCGTGCGCCATGTTTTACAATCAAACATTGTTGCCCAGGGCAGTGAAACACAGCGTTTAGAACATGATATTCAACAGCATTTAGGCTGTACTTCCGTGCTTGCTGTAGATTCAGGCACCAGCGCGCTGATGTTGGCCATACGTGGGCTTGGTCAGCATAAAACTGGGCTGCGCGTTGGCATACCAACTTATGCCTGTGCGTCGTTATTGTTTGCTGTCAAAGCTGCTGGTGCTGAGCCTGTATTCATCGATTGTAATGCACAGCTCGGTTTAGAAGAAAAACAAACCCAAGCGATTGCTCAAACATTAGATATGCTTGTGCTTGTCCACCCCTTTGGTGGCGTTGAACCGCTTGCCGCAGGCTCTTTTCCTTGTTTTGTGATTGAAGATATTGCCCAATCTGTGGGCGCAACACTGGATGGTAAAGCAGTAGGCAGCTTTGGTGATGTCACCATTGGTTCCTTGTATGCCACAAAACCATGGGGTGGCGCTTATGGCGGTTTTATTGCAAGCAACAATGCTGATCTTTTGCAATTGTGCGCCGACATGAGTGACCCTGATCAAGCTGATATCAACAATGTTTATGCAGGTCATCATCAGCTCTCAGACATACACGCCAGCTTGGCTCGGCAACGCATCCAAGATGCCACTCAAACCATGGCACAACGCCAGTTGTGGGCAGAAAAATATGATGCCTTGATCGCTCAAACAAGTGCAACACCCATCCAAAACCCTAGCAACACCACATCCAATGATTTCCGTTATATTGTGCGCAATCAGCAACCTGTTGATACCATCATACCCAAACTCCAAGCACTAAATATTATGGCCACCCGCCCTATCCAAAGACCGCTGCATCACAGCAACTCAAGTATCACCTGCGCTCAAGCCGACCATGCCTGGCAGCATTGTATTTCTTTGCCCCTCTTATCGGATATGAGTCCAATTGAATTTCAGCACTTACAACAAGGTATTCAACAATGTTTTCCTTCTTAGATCACACGCTCACCCGCTCAGCTGCTTTTATTTTAGGGCTAATGCTTGTCATACCATGGAATATTAATGGTTTGCTCACACACGGGTTACTTTTATTCTTTGCCAGCTGTTTTTTAACCTTTGCCCTTTTGCCTAGCGTGGTGAAGTTGGCAAAAAAAATAGGTGCCATGGACTACCCTGATGCGCGTCGCGTTCACCTTTTACCCACCCCACGCATAGGTGGTTTGGCTGTTATTATTGCAGTGAATGCCACCCTTCTTTTTAATTTTGATTATTCATTGGCCTTTAAAGGCGTTGTTATTTCCGCATTGATTGTAGGATTGTTATCCTTTTGGGATGACCTCAAAGAACTCTCTGCTAGCATTAAATTGCTTGGTCAGTTTCTTGCCCTTGCTGTGCTCATTTATTGTGATGTGGTAATTCAATTTGCGCCAGATACTTGGTGGGGCGATATTTTGGAATATGGCCTTACTGCTTTCTGGATCATTGGTATCACCAATGCCTTTAACTTTCTGGATGGCATCAACGGCCTTGCAGCGGCCCTCGCCACGACCACTTGTTTGCTCATGGGCATGCTTGCATGGCACACAGGGCAAACATATATGTTATTTTTATGTTTGGCTGTCGCAGGTGGTGCGGCTGGTTTCTTGCCCGACAACGCACGTTATCAAACACAAGCCAGATCATTTTTAGGTGATGTTGGTAGCACTTATTTAGGCTGGGTCATGGCTGCTGTGGCAGTGATGGGTGATTGGTCTGACAGCGGTGCACTTCAAGCCTATAGTGCTCCACTACTGATTTTTTCAGTTATGATTTTTGATATGATTTATACAACCATTGCTCGTGTATCACGTGGTGATGTACATAATTTGAAAGAATGGATTGAATATGTTGGTAAAGATCATCTTCATCATAGATTAATGGCTTTAGGCTGCAACCAAGCACAGGCTGTTTTATTGGTGGTTAGTTTTTCGGTGCTCATGGGACTTGCAGCATTGGCCTTGGTCAAGGGTGTGGCAATGACTGTTTGGCTGTTACTAGCACAAGCCATTGTGTTTTATCTGGTGCTTAGTTTCTTTATGCTCAACATCAATAAAGATGAATAAATCAGCGCTTATCCAACGCTGGCAAGACATCACAGCCACGCTCAAACCTCAGGTGCGTTTGATTGCCGTTTCAAAACAAACGACAAATGATCATGTCGCGACACTTTTAGAAGCTGGACAACGGGATTTTGCTGAAGCCAGACCTCAGAATTTACGCGATCGCGCCATGAAATTTCCTCAAGCCAACTGGCATATGATTGGTCCGCTACAAAAAAACAAAGCCAAATATGTCGGTAAATTTGCCTGCATGTGGCACTCTTGCTGTGATATTGAGACCGCCGCAGCTGTCGCCAAACATCTGGCACATGACGTGCTTCCGACACTGGTGCAAGTGAATATTTCAGGTGAACCACAAAAACAAGGTGTACTTCCTGAGGCTCTACCCTTGTTTTTGAAACAATTAGAACCTATAGAGGGTTTAAAGCTGGTTGGGCTGATGGGTATGGCTGCAAAACATAGTGACCCCCGCGATGCTTTTGCGAGCTTAAAAGCTTGTCGGGACCAAATAATAACGGAGTATCCAATGTTACAAGAATTGTGCATGGGAATGAGCAATGATTGGCATGTTGCAATACAAGAAGGTGCTACAATGATTCGCATTGGCTCACAAATTTTTGATCAGAGATAAGGACATTATGAAACAGCAAAAAATTACATTTATCGGTGGCGGCAACATGAGCGAGGCTCTGATTGCTGGCTTGGTTAAGGCCGGTCATGACTGTGCAAACATTATAGTCACCGACACACAACCTGCACGTTTAGAAGCGCTCGCAGATCAGTTTGGGGTGCAAACTTCAGCGGATAACATTGAAGCTATCGCCCAGGCTCAGGTCATTGTTTTGGCCGTCAAACCACAAGTGATTGAAGCTGTGCTTGCCAACATTGGCAACCGCATTCCAGATGATGCAACAATCGTCAGCATTGCCGCAGGTGTTGGCATTCAAAAGATGAAAGAATGCGCCAAACGTGAACATTTATCTTTTGTGCGCGTGATGCCCAATACCCCTGCTTTGGTGGGTGCTGGCATGTCCGTATTATTCAGCAATGCCGAGCAAAAACACAAAGATGTCGCTGAATATATTTTAGCCGCATCGGGTGAAACGGCATGGGTGGAAGATGAGCGTTTATTACATGCTGTCACAGCCGTCTCTGGCAGTGGTCCTGCTTATTTCTTCTTGCTGGCTGAAACCATGCAAGCTGCTGGCGAAGCTTTAGGGCTTCCCAAAGATTTGGCCGCCCAATTGGCCAACCAAACAGCTATGGGTGCAGGGCGTATGTTGGCAGAAAGTGGGCGCAATGCTGCAACCTTACGCAGTCAGGTCACCAGCCCCGGTGGCACCACCCAAGCGGCATTGGATACCATGTATGAATGCGATTTTCCTTCGGCTGTGCGCAAAGGTGTACAGGCTGCATCCAAACGTTCGAGGGAGCTTGGTTAAATGTTTATGATTGGTTATTTTTTGCAAGCTGTTGCAGCCGTATTAAGTATTGCTTTAAACATTGCTTTGGTTGTGATTATTGCACGCGCTATTTTGTCTTGGGTTTCACCAGACCCCTACAACCCCATCGTGCGTATCATCAACCAAATCTCCGAACCCATCTTGTTCCCCATTCGCAAACGTGTGCCCTATTTCAGCGGCATCGATCTTTCGCCTATCATCGCATTGATGATTATTTATTTCTTGGATATTTTTCTAGTGCAAACCATAGGTCGCATGGCTGCAAGTTTCACCTAACTTTTCACTTCACCCTTTTCAAATACCACACGCCCATCTTTGAGCGTGTATTGCACCTGCCCCGTCATCTGGCGCTTGTGCCAAGGTGTGTTGCGGCCTTTAGAAAACAGCTTATTCCTGTCTAAAGTCCATGTTTTGTTGGGGTCAAAAATACAAATATCTGCGGCATTGCCGATGGAAAGCTTACCTTCAGGCAAAGCGAGTAAAGCTGCGGGATTGGATGTCATTTTGGCAATCAAATCAGGCATGCTGAGCACACCTGCGCGTTCTAAATCTAAAGATACAGGCAACATGGTTTCCAAACCCACAATACCAAATGCCGCACACGATAATCCACACCGTTTATCATCTTCATGGTGCGGAGCATGATCGGTTGCAATCACTGTGATGGTGCCATCACGCAAACCTTCAATCACCGCCAATCTATCTTCTTCTGTGCGCAAGGGCGGGCTCATTTTGGCATCGGCATTAAAGTTTAACACTTCATTTTCAGTAAGGGCAAAATGATGCGGGGCAGCTTCGGTAGTCACTTGCAAACCTTCTTTTTGCGCCAAACGCACTTGTTCCACCGCACCTTTGGATGAGATATGGGCAACATGGTAACGCGCATTAGCACGGCGCGTGAGCATAATATCACGGGCAATCATACTATCTTCGCCTTCCACAGGCATGCCTTGCACACCCAATTGGGTAGAGACCCAACCTTCATTCACCGAACCACCAGCTGTTAATTGTTTTTCTTCGGCATGTTGGATAATCAGATAACCAAAACTTGAAGAATACTCCAGCGCCTTA